>DATCCI010000296.1:0-11479 GCA_036511415.1 Acidimicrobiia bacterium | reverse complement strand
GATTGCGCGCCGTGCAACTGCCATTGCGCGTCAGGTGTCTGTGACGAGCGATTCACGTGCTGCAACGAGTTCCGTTACGGGCAGTGCCATCAGGATCTCGCGTGTGTCGGACCGATCGTGTGCCGCGTGGTCACGTGCGTCGCGCCCTGGGACTTCGATGCCACGTGCACGACGACGAGCGCGACCGCGAACGCGACGGCGTTGCACGACGCGCCGTGCCTGCACGAATTCAACTCGTCGGTGCTCGCGTTCGGTGCCGCGGCCGACCACGGAGAGCCCCAGGGCCCCCTCCAGCTTCCGGTCGTCGGGATCGAGGCAACACCCACCGGAGGTGGCTACTGGTTGGTCGCGTCCGACGGTGGGGTGTTCTGTTTCGGCGACGCGCGGTTCTTCGGCTCGATGGGAGGTGAGCCGCTGAACCGCCCGATCGTGGGGATGGCCGCGTCCGCGACCGGCCGCGGCTATTGGTTGGTCGCGTCCGATGGTGGGGTGTTCTGTTTCGGTGACGCGCGCTTCGTGGGCTCGGCGGCAGACATCCCGCTCAATCGGCCGATCGTTGGGATGGCCGCGACCCCGAGCGGCGAGGGCTACTGGTTCCTCGCCGCCGACGGTGGGATCTCGGCCTTCGGCGACGCGCGCTACCTGGGCGGCGGAACCAACCGACCCCACGCCGGAGATGCCACCGACATCGCCGGGCGGACCGACGGTCGCGGCTATTGGATCGTGACCGACACCTAGCTCGAGTTCCCTGGGCTCGAGTTCCCTGGGCTCGAGTTTCGCAGGCTCGAGTTCCCCGGGCGCGGCCGCCGCCGATGCGCCGGGCGCTGCGGCTCGGGGCGTCACCCGCGTCCTCGCTAGGGTCGGAGCATGCCCGGATCGATTCTCGGAACCGCCGTTCGGCGCGTCGAAGACCCGGACCTGCTGCTCGGTCGCGCACAGTTCGTCGACGACTTGCCGATCGACGGTTTGTTGCACCTCCACTTCGTGCGTTCCTCATATGCGCACGCGCGCCTCGTGTCGATCGACGCCGACGCAGCCCGCGCGATGCCCGGCGTCGTCGCCGTCTTCACGGCCGCCGATCTCGGCCTGCCGCCTTACGAAGGCTTGATGCAGCTGAACGCGCAGTGCGTCCGTCCTCCACTCGCAGAGGCCAAGGTGCGCTTCGTCGGTGACGCGGTCGCCGTGGTGGTGGCGGAGACGCGCGCGGCGGCGGCCGACGCGGCCGAGGCGGTGGTCGTCGAATACGACGCGCTGCCCGCGGTCGTCGATCCCGAGGCGGCCCTCGCGCCCGGCGCCCCTTTGCAATTCGAGGAGCTCGGTTCGAATCTCGCGGCCGCGATCGGGCCGCGCGATCGCGGCGACGTGCTCGAAGGCGCCGACGTGGTCGTGAGGGCGCGCATCGAGAACCAGCGCATCGCGGTCATGCCGATGGAGGGGAGCGCGATCGCGGTGATTCCCGGACAGGACGGTGCCGGGCACGATCTCACCGTGTACGTCTCGACCCAGATGCCGCACGGCTTCGCCACGCGCGTTGCGCCGATGTTCGAACTCGACCCCGCGAAGGTGCGCGTGGTGGCGCCGCACGTCGGCGGTGCCTTCGGCGGCAAGCCCGGGCTCGCCGCGGAACATTGCGTCGCGGTCGCGGCCGCGCTCCGACTGCAGCGCCCCGTGAAGTGGGTCGAGACCCGCTCCGAAAACCTGATCTCGATGCCGCACGGCCGCGGGCAGGTGCAGTACGTGCAGCTCGGGTGCAGGCGCGACGGCACGATCGTGGGCATGCGCTGCCAGATCGTTGCCGACTCGGGCGCGTACGCCGGCTTCGGCGGTGCGCTCGCGATGGGGCCGACGCGGATGATGGCCCAGGGCGTGTACCGGATACCGAAGATCTCCTACGAGTGCGCGGTCGCGCTGACCAACACCACCCCGATGGGTGCCTTCCGGGGCGCGGGCCGACCCGAGGCGGCCGCCATGCTCGAACGGATCATCGACATCGCCGCGGCCGAGCTCGAAATCGATCCGGTGGAAATTCGTCGTCGCAACTTCCTCCGGCGAAGCGAGTTCCCATACACGACCGTCATGCGTACCGAGTACGACAGCGGCGACTACGAGGCCGCGCTCACCGAGGCGCTACGCGTCGCGGGTTACGACGAGCTGCGCCGGGAGCAGGCCGAGAGACGCGCCCGCGGCGATCGGGTCGTGCTCGGGATCGGCGTGAGCGCGTACGTGGAGATCACCGCGGGCGGCGGGGGCTCGGAGTACGGATCGGTGACGGTCAACGCGGACGGCACCGCGACGATCCGCGTCGGCACTTCCGCACACGGCCAGGGTCATGCGACTTCGTTCGCGATGATCGTCGCCGATCGGCTGCAGATCCCGCTCGAGAACGTCCGGTTCGTGCAGTCGGACACCGCCGAGGTCCCGACCGGCGGCGGCACCGGCGGTTCGCGTTCGCTCCAGCTCGGCGGCTCGGCGGTGCTGAACGCGGCCGACGGGGTGGTCGCGCAGGCCCGGGAGGTCGCGGCCACGATGCTCGAAGCCAATCCCGACGACATCGTCGTCATGGAAGGGGGGGTTGGTGTGGCCGGAGTGCCCGCGAGCGCGCTCACATGGTCGCAGCTCGCCCACGACGAACCGATCAACGCGATCTCCGACTTCGAGCAGGCGGGCGCGACGTTCCCGTTCGGTGCGCACGTCGCCGTCGTCGAGGTCGATCTCGACACGGGTCGGGTCACGCCGGTCCGCCACGTCGCGGTCGACGACTGCGGGCGCATCCTCAACCCGCTGATCGTCACCGGCCAGCAGCACGGTGGCATCGCGCAGGGGATCGCGCAGGCGTTGTGGGAGCAATACGTGTACGACGACGACGGCAACCCGCTCACGTCCACGCTCACCGACTACGCGATGCCGAGCGCGGCCGAGCTGCCGTCGTTCGAGGCGTCGAACACCGAGACGCCCTCGCCCCGCAACGCGCTCGGCGCCAAGGGGATCGGCGAGTCGGGGACGATCGGATCGACGCCGGCGGTGCAGAGCGCGGTGATCGACGCGCTCGGCCATCTCGGGGTGCGCCACCTCGACATCCCGTGCACCGCGGAGCGCGTCTGGACTGCCGTGCGCGATGCGGAGGCCGGGCGACTCGCATCGCCGTGGCGCGATCCGCCGGCCGTCTTCGGCACGCTCTCGGCTCCCAAGAACCGCGCCGATGCCGAAGCCGTAGACATCTGACTACGAAATTCGTAGGACGAATTCCTGGGCGAAATTTGCGAGCACCCCGTCGGACATCGAGGCTTCGACCGCGCGTACTCGCTAGGGTTTGGCGGCCACGCGACGATGGGAGGCAGGTTGCCCGAGCCAGCGCTCGTCGACTCGGCGTCGCCCGACGCGAACTCGAAGCCCTCCGGCCCGGCGGTGTCGTTGCGGGGAGTCATCAAGCGCTTCGGAGACGTGACCGCGGTCGCGGGCATCGATCTCGACATCGTCGAGGGCGAGTTCTTCTCGATGCTCGGCCCTTCGGGCTCGGGCAAGACGACGATGCTGCGGATGATCGCGGGCTTCGAGCTACCGAGCGAAGGCACTGTCCTGCTGAAAGGCCGCGACGTCACCCGGCTCCCACCGTTCGACCGCGACGTCAATACGGTCTTCCAGGATTACGCGCTCTTCCCGCACATGAGCGTCGCGCAGAACATCGCCTACGGCCTACGTGTTCGGCGGGTTGCGAAGGCCGAGCGTGACCGGCGGGTCACCGCCGCGCTTGCGACGGTAAGGCTCGACGAGTTCGGATCGCGCCGCCCGCACCAGCTCTCCGGTGGTCAGCGTCAGCGAGTCGCGCTCGCCCGCGCCCTGGTGAACCGCCCGGCCGTGCTCTTGCTCGACGAACCGCTCGGTGCGCTCGACCTCAAGTTGCGCGAGGAGATGCAGGTCGAGCTGAAGGCCATTCAGCAGCAGGTGGGCATCACCTTCATTTTCGTTACCCACGATCAGCAGGAAGCGCTCACCATGAGCGATCGGATCGCGGTGTTCTCGGAGGGACGCATCGAGCAGGTCGGAACACCGACCGAGATCTACGAGCGCCCGGTCACGCAGTTCGTCGCGGGATTCGTCGGGACCTCGAACGTGCTGCAGCCCGAAGTGGCGCGCGCCCTCGTCGGC
This sequence comes from Acidimicrobiia bacterium, assembly GCA_036511415.1. Lineage (GTDB taxonomy): Bacteria > Actinomycetota > Acidimicrobiia > IMCC26256 > PALSA-610 > PALSA-610. The sequence goes on along the minus strand of DATCCI010000296.1, from coordinate 7,333 downwards.
CGCGACGAAACCTGCACGATTCGTCCGGAGCACATCCGCATCCTCGCGCCGGGCACGGATCCCGGCGCCGATCACATGCACACGGCCGCAACCGTGCGCGACGTGCAGTACCTGGGCGCGTTCGTACGCGTACGCGCCGACGCCGACGCCGGCGCGCGGCTCGTGGTCGACGTGCCGACCGCTTCCGGGATCGACGCCGACGTCGCACCGGGTAAGCGGTGCACGCTCGCGTGGCGCTCGGAGCACGTGCGCGCCGTAGGAGAAGTCAGTTCGACGAACACAAGGGGAGAAGCATGAGACACGCGAACCGGCTCGCCGTCATGGCAGTCGCGCTCGTGCTCGTCGCGGCCGCGTGCGGCAGCAGCAGCAAGAGCTCCACTACCTCTGGTGGGTCCACGAGCCTGCCGCCCGCGGGCCAGCAGGCCATCGGCGCAGCCGAAGGTGCCGTCTCGATCCTGGCGTGGCCGGGCTACGCCGAGAACGGCTCGAACGATCCGAAGGTCAACTGGGTGAAGCCGTTCGAAGCGGCGACCGGTTGCAAGGCGACGGTGAAGTACTTCGGTACGTCCGATGAGGCGTTCAACCTCTTCAAGACCGGCCAGTACGACGTCGTGTCGAGCTCGGGCGACGCGACGTTGCGGATGGTCGCAGACAATGACGCCGCGGTCATCAACACCTCATTGCTGACGAATTGGAAGGATCTCGACCCGCTCCTGAAGGTCAAGCCGTGGAACTCGGTGAACGGGGTCGTCTACGGCGTGCCGCACGGTTGGGGCGCCAACCTGTTGATGTACAACAAGAACGTCGTCACCCCGGCTCCCGATTCGTGGGGCGCGGTCTTCGATGCCAACTCGCCCTACAAGGGCAAGATCACCGGGTACGACTCGCCCATCTACATCGCCGACGGCGCGCTCTATCTCATGAAGACCAAGCCCGAGCTCGGGATCAAGGATCCGTACGCGCTCGACGACACGCAGTTTCAAGCCGTCGTCGATCTGATGAAGGTGCAGCGGCCGCTCATCGGCGAGTACTGGAGCGATTACCTGAAGGAACAGGACGCGTTCATCAAGGCCAGCCTCGTGCTGGGCACGACGTGGCAGATCACGACGAACGGGGTACAGGCCGACAAGACCGCCCCGCCGGTCGCGGCGATCATCCCCAAGGAAGGCTCGACCGCGTGGTCCGACAGTTGGATGATCGACGCGAAGGCCAAGCACCCCAACTGCGCCTACATGTGGATCAACTGGATCACGAAGCCCGACATACAGGCGCAGGTGGCGGAGTACTTCGGTGAGGCGCCCGCCAATCTGAAGGCGTGCGCGTTGACCGTCGACAAGAGCCACTGCAGCACGTACCACGCGGGCGACGCCTCGTTCTACGGCCAGCTGTACTACTGGAAGACGCCGACCGCGAAATGTCTCGATGGGCGCACCGGCGTGACCTGTAAGGACTATGCGGCCTGGACGGCAGCCTGGGACGAGATCAAGGGCTGAGCCGCACAACGGTAGACAGGTCGGTCACGTGATGGCGACGACGACGATCGACCCGGTGAACGAGCGCGGCGGGTTTCGTCGCCGGATCTCCCGCGTGCTCTACCAGCGCCCGCGGCTGCGGCTCGCGCTCTTGCTCGGCGGCCCGCTGACGTGGCTCGTCGTCGCCTACCTGGGTTCGCTGGTCGCGTTGCTCGTCACCTCGCTGTACCACTACCAAGACGATCCAACCGGCCTCGTGCAGCGGCTCGTCACGTCGCCGAGCGCGACCAACTACCAACGGGTGCTGAACACCGACGTATACCGAACGGTCGCGTTCCGCACGATCGGCGCCGCGCTCAGCGTCACCGTGATCGACCTGCTCATCGCGCTTCCCGTCGCCTTCTACATGGCGAAGCTCGCAAGGCCGTGGGTCCGACGGGCGCTCGTCGTCGCGGTGACCATGCCCCTGTGGGCGGGCTATCTCGTGAAGGGCTACGCCTGGCGTGCGATGCTCGACCCCGCAGGAGGGGTGCTGCACGAAGTGTTCGGCCATTCGCCCGGCTTCGGCGTGTCGGGAACCGTGGTCACACTTTCGTACCTGTGGCTGCCATACATGGTCATCCCGATCTACGCCGGCCTCGAGCGACTCCCCAACTCGTTGCTCGAGGCTTCGACCGATCTCGGCGCGAAGGCCGGGCGGACCTTCGTCCGGATCGTTCTGCCGCAGCTCCGGCCGTCGATCGTCGCGGGGTCGATCTTCACCTTCGCGTTGACACTCGGCGACTTCTACATGGCTCAGATCGTCGGCGGCACGACCCAGTTCATCGGCAACGTGGTGTACCGGGAGTTCAGTGCCAACCTGCCCTTCGCGGCGGCGTACGCAACATTGCCGATCCTGATCATGGTCGTCTACCTCGCGGGGGCGCGTTCTTCCGGCGCGCTCGAGGAGCTCTAGCTCGTGTACGTATCGCGCGCCGCCCGGTACCTGCTCGCCGGGTTCACGGCACTCGTATTGGTGGTGCTCTACTTCCCGATCCTCTACATCGCGCGTTTGTCGATCAACAAGGCGCGGTCGTACGCGTGGCCACCACAGGGCTTCACACTCGAATGGTGGCGGGCCGCTGCTCATGCGTCGGGTCCGCGTGACGCGCTTTTCCGGTCGCTCGAGACCGCGCTGCTCGCGTCGGCGATCGCGTTGGTGCTCGGCACGCTCGCGTCGTTCGCGTTGACGCGCCACCACTTCTTCGGACGCAACGCGGTGAGCTTCATTGCGGTGCTCCCGATCGCGTTGCCCGGGATCGTGACCGGCATTGCCCTCAACTCGGGCTATCACCGCGTCGGGATCAACCTCTCTTTGTTCACGCTCGTCGTCGCGCATGCGACCTTCTGCATTGTGATCGTCTACAACAACGTTGCGGCCCGATTGCGGCGGCTCTCGCCGAGCCTCGAGGAGGCCTCAGCCGACCTCGGTGCCGATGTCTTCCAAACCTTCGGCTACATCACGTTCCCCTTGATGCGGTCGGCTCTGCTCGCGGGCGCGCTCTTGGCATTTGCCCTGTCCTTCGACGAGATCGTTGTCACCACGTTCACCGCGGGGGCCGGTTTCGAGACGCTGCCGCTCTGGATCTTCAACAACATGTTCCGGCCGAACAACCTCCCGCTCGTGAACGTGGTCGCGACCGTGGTCGTGGTGTTGTCGATCATCCCCGTATACCTCGCGCAGCGTCTCAGTGACGGCGCGGCCGGTGCGAGCGGACGATGATCGTCCCCTCGCTGCTGCGGCCTCGCTCGAGCGACGAGTACGCGCCGTTGCCCTGGTCGGCGGCCGATCGCGACGCGATCGCGCGCTACGACCCGGTCGCATCCACGGCGGCCCGGGGTCTGGCGCGGTCGCCCCGGGAGTACGCGGTCGACCGGCGGGGAACGGCCGCGACCCTCCGCGCCATCGACGCTGCGCACGGAGGCGGGTTCTACGACGTGCCCGAGCGCGCGGCGTACGACCTCGATGACGCCGAGGCCGCGTTCGGTGGCCGCGGCCCGGTCGTCGACGTGCAGACTCATCTCGTCGACCCGGCGCGATGGGCCGGCTCGGGCGCCGAAGCGTTGGCCGGGTTCTTGCGCATGGCCGATCCCGATCGCTGGTCGGGTGGGATCGATCCGCGCGCCATCGACGGAGCCGCGTGGGCCGCGCTCGTGTTCGGCGCATCGGAGACGGCGGTGGCGTTGCTCACGTCGACACCGGGCCGGTCCGACGTCAACGTGCTCACCAACCGGCAGATCGCCGCGGCGCGCGACGTCGTCGAGCGTTACGCGGGAACCGGGCGGGTGCTCACGCACACGATCGTGCACCCCAACCTGGGTCCGGGCGAGCTCGACGCCATGGTCGACTGGCGCACGACGCTGCGGCCGTCGGGATGGAAGTGCTACACGCTCTGGGGTCCGGCGACGAAGGCCTCGCCGAGCGGCGGTTGGTTCCTCGACGACGACGAGGTGGGTTTCCCGTTCCTCGAGCGAGTGCGCGCGCTCGGACCGCGCGTCGTCGCGACGCACAAGGGGCTCGGTGGTCCGGTTCCCGACGCGTCGGTCGCGGCGGCGTCGCCCCGCGACATCGGGCCCGCGGCGGCCGCGTTCCCCGACGTGACGTTCGTCGTGTACCACTCGGGGTACGAGCGCGACCCGGACGGGCAGGAGGGTCCGTACGATCCCGTAGGCACGCGACCGGCGACCGGCGTCGACCGGCTCGTGCGCAGCCTGGCCGACGCGGGCATCGGCCCCGACGGCAACGTGTACGCAGAGCTCGGCACCACGTGGTTCCTGATGCTGCGCCGGCCGCGGGAAGCCGCGCACGTGCTCGGGAAGCTGCTGGTCGCGCTCGGCCCGGAGCGCATCGTGTGGGGGACCGATTCCGCCTGGTACGGATCGCCCCAAGCCTTGATCGACGCGTTCCGCTCGTTCGTCATCCCCGAGGAGATGCAGGCGCGGTTCGGGTATCCGGCGCTCTCGGCGGAGGTGAAGGAGCGCATTCTCGGTACCAACGCGCAGGCGTTGTACGGGTTCGCGGCCCCGCCCCGAGCCGACAATGCATGGGCGGCGAACGCGGGTGCCGAGCTGCAGCGCGCGATCGCGGGCGCCGAGCTTGCGCCCGGGCCCCCGGGCTGACAACGATTCCCGCATCCCGACGATCACCGCGAACGGCATACGGCTCTATGACGAACGCGAAGGAAGCGGACCTCGTTTGTTGTTCCGGCACGGGTCGCGAGCCCTGCCGGACATCTTCGCGTTTCTCGCCGACGACTTCGAGAGCCCCCGGTCGTGAGCGGCACGGCTGGGCCGGAGCATTTCGCCTCGTTCGACGGGCGGTCGATCGCCTACGCGGTCTTCGGACGAGGTCCCGACGTGCTCCTGTTGCACGGGTTCGCCTCGGATCGCGTCGGCAATTGGGTGCGTCCCGGCATCGTCGACGCGCTGGTCGCGACGGGACGGCGCGTCATCGCATACGACGCGCGCGGGCACGGGGCATCCGACAAACCCCACGAGGTCGACGCGTACGAACACGACGCGATGGTGCGGGACGCGCAGGCGCTCCTCGACCTGCTTGCAGTCGGCGCGGTCGACGTGGTCGGTTACTCGATGGGCTCGATCGTGGCGTCGCGGCTCGTCGCGCACGAGCCGCGGGCGCGATCGCTCGTCCTGGGCGGCGTCGGCGGCCGGCTGGCTCGCGGCCGCACTCCCGAAGCGCGAGCCCGCACCGCCGCCGCGCTCGAGGCTCGCGGCCGGGCACGCGGGCAACGTCCGGTCGATCGCGCGTTCCGACGCTTCGCGGAGCGGAACGCGAACGACCTCGAGGCGCTCGGCGCCGTGCAGCGCGCGGCTTCGGCCGGCACGCCCGGCGACGTCCGGTCGATCCGCGTACCGACGCTGGTCGTCGCCGGCGCCGACGACCGCCTGGCGGGCTCGCCCCACGAGCTCGCAGCCCTCATCCCGGGTGCCGAGGCCGTCGTGGTCCCGGGCAATCACCTCACCGCGGTCGGCCCGCGCCTGGCCGCCGCGATCACAGAGTTCCTCGCGCACGTCTCGCCCACGTAACACGGTCACGCAGTCGTCTCGAGACGACTCCGGGTTCAGCTGGGCGCCGGGTTCAGCTGGGCGACGAGCTTGGCCGGGGCGACGCACGTGTACGCGTCGATCAGGATCTGCTCGATCTCCTTCCAATCGACCTTGCGGTCGATCCGAACGCCGATCCAACCCCGGTGACCGACGTAGGCCGGCACGTAGAACCGGTCGGGCTCCTCGTCGACGAGCTGGCGCTGAACACCCGGCGGAGCCGCGCAGATCAGGCCGAGCCGTTGGTCGTTGTGATGGTCGTCCCAGGCGGTGGCGAACGTCTTCTTGTCCCGGATGAACCACGTCGGCGCGCCGTGGCTCAGCCGCTCGTTCACCTCCGGCAATCCGAGGCACAGCTCGCGCACGCCCTGGATCGGATCGCGCCTTCGGGCCATCGGGCCAGTCTGGCGCCCGAGGAAGCGGGAATGCGAAGTCGAGGACCCCGGTTGGGCGTCGCATGGCAGCAGAGACATCGCCGGGCCCGCGCGGGCGGGTACGGGTCGAGCCCGGCGCCAAGCGCGTACGCGTGTACGTGGCGGGCGTCGCGGTCGCCGACACCGTCCGGCCGCTGTACGTGTGGGAGGCGCCGAACTATCCGCAGTACTACCTCCCCGCGGCCGACGTCCGCCGCGATCTCCTCCACGAGACGTCGACGGTGACGCACTCGCCGAGCCGGGGTGATGGCGTGCACTTCACGGTGCGCGTCGACGGCGACGAGCGTCTCGATGCCGCGTGGCAGTACCGCGATTCACCGATCAACGAGCTGCGCGACCACATCCGCTTCGCGTGGGACGCGATGGACGCTTGGTTCGAGGAGGACGAAGAGGTGTACACGCACGCGCGGAGCCCGTATACGCGCATCGACATCCTCCCGACCTCCCGGCAGGTGCGCGTCGAGGTGAACGGTGTCGTGCTCGCCGACTCGTCGCACGCCCGCGTGCTCTTCGAGACCGGTCTCCCGGCGCGTTGGTACGTCCCGAAGGTCGACGTTCGCATGGATCTCCTCGTCGCGACCGACAAGGTGACGCACTGCCCCTACAAGGGCAGTGCACAGTACTGGTCGGCGCGCGCCGGTGACGAGCTTGAAGACAACGTCGCGTGGTCGTACCGTACGCCGTTGCCGGAGAGCGACCGCATCGCCGGGTACGTCGCGTTCTTCAACGAGCGGGTCGATCTCTTCGTGGACGGCCAGCGCGAGAAACGACCGAAGACGCCGTTCAGCTGAGGGAGTTGCGATGAGGTTCGGATTGGACATCGCCCAGCAGCGGATGCCCTGGGCCGAGGTCGCGGCGCGCGCACGATTCGCCGACGCCCTCGGTTTCGACGGCATCTGGGGCTTCGATCACTTCCAGCCGATGTACGGCGAGGGACCGGGGGAATGCTTCGAAGGGAGCACGACGCTCGCGGCGTGGAGCGGGATCACCGAACGCGTCCGGCTCGGATTGCTCATCACGGGCATGACCTACCGGCACCCGGCTGTGTACGCGGCCGAGGCGATCACGATCGATCACGCATCCGGGGGACGGCTCGAGCTCGCGTACGGCGCGGCGTGGTTCGACAAGGAGCACCGCGAGCTCGGCATCCCGTTTCCCGCGCTCAAGGCCCGTATCGACGCGTTCGAGGAGGCGGTACAGGTCGTCCGGGGTCTGCTCACGACCGATGCGTTCACGTTCGAGGGGGCCCACTTCCAGGTGCGCGACGCCACCTTGCGGCCGCGTCCGGTGCAACAGCCCCACCCCCCGATCTGGATCCGCGCC
>DATCCI010000295.1:0-2532 GCA_036511415.1 Acidimicrobiia bacterium | reverse complement strand
GAGTGGGCCTGCTACGACACGCTCAACGCCTGCAACGACGTCACCCATCAGTACCAGGACGAGATGCACCGTCCGGCGTTCCCGTACAAGTTCAAGATCAAGTTCGCGGGCTGTCCGAACGACTGTATCGCCTCGATCGCGCGCGCCGACCTGTCGGTCATCGGCACGTGGCGCGACGAGATTCAGGTGGACCAGGCCGAGGTGCGCGCATACGCCGCCGACAGCGTCGACATCCAGAAGGAGGTCTGCGACCTCTGCCCGACGAAGTGCGTCACGTGGAAGGACGCGACCCTCACCGTAGACGACGCGGACTGCGTCAAGTGCATGCACTGCATCAACGTGCTGCCGAAGGCGCTCAGGCCCGGTAAGGACCGGGGCGCCGTTTTCCTGATCGGCGGCAAGGCCCCGATCGTCGGCGGCGCGCTCCTCTCGTCCGTCCTCGTCCCGTTCGTGAAGATGGAGCCGCCCTACGAAGACCTGAAAGAGCTCGTCAACGCGATCTGGGAATTGTGGGCCGAGAACGCCAACAACCGCGAGCGCGTCGGCGAGTTCATCCAGAGGATCGGGCTCGGCAACTTCCTCGAGCAGATCGGCCTCGAGCCGAAGCCCGAGATGGTCGCCCACCCGCGAACGAACCCGTACGTCTTCTTCGATCCCGAGGAGGAGACCGAGAGCGAGAGGAGCGCCGAGAAGTGAGCACGACGATCGAGACCGCCAAGAGGATCACCGACATCGGCCCTCCGCGCTACGACCGGTTCCTGCCTCCCGTCATCCAGCGAAATTACGGTACCTGGAAGTACCACGAGAACCCGCGCGCCGGCTTGCTCGTGCACGTCGCCGAGTCGGGCGAGAAGCTCTTTACGGTGCGCGCGGGCACGCCGCGCCTCCTGAACGTCAAAACCGTTCGCGAGTTCGCCGCGCTGGCGGACAAGTACTGCAACGGCTACCTGCGGTTCACGAGCCGCCACAACATCGAGTTCCTGCTGAGCGACCCCGCCAAGGTCGATCCCCTCATCGACGAGGTCCAGAAGCTCGGCTTCCCGGTCGGCGGCACCGGCAACGCGATCTCGGCCATCGTCCACACGCAGGGGTGGATCCACTGCCACTCGGCGGCCACCGACGCCTCGGCCGTCGTCAAGGCGCTGATGGACGAGCTCTATCCCCGCTTCACGCACATGGACCTGCCGGCGCGCCTGCGCATCGCCTTCGCCTGCTGCCTCAACATGTGCGGCGCGGTCCACTGCTCCGACATCGCCATTCTCGGCGTCCACACGAAGCCGCCGCGCGTCGACGCGACCGGTCTCTCGAAGGCGTGCGAGATCCCGACGCTCGTCGCGTCATGCCCGACGGGCGCCATCCGGCCGTCCGAGACGCGCACGGGGTCCGTGCCGGTCGACGTCGAAGAGGCGCAGTGCATGTACTGCGGCAACTGCTACACCGTCTGCCCCGCGATGAAGATCAACAACGCGGAATCGGACGGCATCTCGATCTGGGTGGGCGGCAAGGTGTCGAACGCGCGCACCGAGCCGAAGTTCTCCAAGCTCGTCATTCCCTTCCTTCCGAACAACCCGCCGCGCTGGCCGGAAGTGGTCGACGCGGTGACCAAGCTCGTCGACCTCTATGCCCGGAACGGGCGCAAGCACGAGCGGATGTCGGAGTGGGTCGAGCGGATCGGCTGGCCGCGTTTCTTCCGCATGACGGGCATCCCGTTCACCAAGCAGCACATCGACGATTTCAAGGGAGCCGGCGAGACCTACAAGAGGTCGGCGCAACTCAGACAGATCTGACCAACCCGGAGGTATCCCATGGCCGAGCCGGTGAGTGCCGAGGAGGTCGCCGAGGCGATGTACCAGATGGTCGCGGCGACGTACGGAAAAAAGAACCTCAAACCGATGGACCTGACCAAGGCGATGATCGAGAAGTTCGGACCCGACCGCTGCGACAAGGCCATCTGCAAGCTCGCGCTTCGGGTGCTCATCGATCCCGGCCGGTGCGTTTACAGCTACTTCGGCGGCAGCTACGTCACGCTGCCGCCGAAGGACGGCGCGCCCGCGTGAGGTGCCGAGAGACACGATGGCTCTCCTGAACAAGAACCCCAAGGCAAAGCCGCTGGTCGCGCGGCCGTCCGGTTCCGGCGCCGGGCAGGTCTCGTCCCAGCGGCCCGTGCAGGCGGCGAAGCGGCCGCCGTGCCTCGTCGGGTGCCCGAGCTTCAACGACGTGCGGGGATGGCTGACGATCGTCGCGCAACGCGGCAAGCTCGGACTCGGCCTTCCCGAGGCCCTCGAGGCCGCGTGGAAGATCATGGTCGAAACCAACCCCGTGCCGGCGGTGATGGGCCGGGTCTGTCCGGCGCCGTGCGAGGACGTCTGCAACCGCAAGGAGAAGGACGGCGCGGTCTCCATCAACGCGACCGAAAGATGGATCGGCGATTGGGGTCTCGAACGAAAGCTCCCGCTTCCGCGCGCCGCGAAGCAGGCGCCCCGTCCCGGAAAGATCGCGGTCGTCGGCGGCGGCCCGGCCGGCCTCTCCTCG
>DATCCI010000294.1:0-3078 GCA_036511415.1 Acidimicrobiia bacterium | reverse complement strand
TCCGACGACGAGCTGGCGCGTATCGAAAAGGAGCTCGAAAAGCTCACTCACGAAGTGGTCGCCGAGATCGACACGTTGGTCGGTCACAAGGAAAAAGAGCTGCTCGAGGTGTGATCGCCCGCCCCCGGGCGGGTTGCAGTGGTCGACATGCGAGGCGCGAGGGCGAACCCCTAGCCTGTCTTGGCCCTTGGGAGGATGACGTGGACCCGAACGAATCCGACCGTGCCACCGTGACGCCCGTCGAGGGTGTGCGGATCTTGGGTGCGAAAGAAACGCCGGCGGCGCGCGACAACGAGCGCGCGGCGCTCGACCTGTCGGCGATCGACTCCGAGGAGCCCGAGGCGCAGTCGAGCTTCACGCATCGCGCGCCCGTCCCGATCGTCGCGAGCACCGACGACGCGAACTCAGACGACCCAGGCGCACACGACGCACGCGCAGACGACGCACGCGGAGACGACGCCGGCGAGTCCGCGGAGCCGCCGAGCGGCGAGATGCCCCCGCTCCCGCACTGGACCGAACCGCCCACGGGCGCCGTTCCCGCGATCTTTGCCGACGACACAGGAGAGCACGTCATCGACGAAGACCTCGACGCCTGGGCGCCGATCACGGGCAGCACGCCCCGGTTCCGGGCCGAAGGGTCCGACTGGGCGGAGGCCGACTTCGGCGACGACCTGAGCGGCGAGCAGGAACGGCTCGGCGCGCTCTCGGAGGCCGAGCCGGTCGACGAGGAAGCCGAGTTCGCGGAGGCGCTCGCGCTGCGGCGCCGGCGTCTTCCCCGTGCTCCGCGGGTCGCGCGCGGCGCCGCGGGCGCGACCGCACCGGTCACGACGGCCGCGGCGCGCCGGGTGACACCGTCCGAGCCGGACGCCGCGAACGGAGTGGCGACACCGGCGCGCGACCTGCCCACCGCGATCATGACGGCCGCGACGATCGTCATTCTCGCGCTGGTCTGCTTCGTTCAAGGACGACTCACGACGGCCCTGTTGGTCGCGGTCGTCATCGGTGTGGCGTCGATCGAGTTCAGCAACGCGCTGCGCGCGAAGGGGTTCCGATCGGCGACCCTGCTCGGACTCATCGCCTGCGCCACCCTTCCCCTCGCGGTGAAGCACTACGGGCTCGGCGCGTATCCGATCTACTTCGCGCTGGTCGTCGTCGTGTCGATGCTGTGGTTCTTGTTGGAAGTGACGCCCGGACGCCCCCTCCTCGGTATCGCCACCACGGTGCTCGGGTTCGCCTACATCGGTGGGCTCGGCGGATTCGCCGGTCTGTTGCTCGCTCAGCGCGATGGCGTCGGTCTCCTCCTCGGCGTTGCGATCTGCACGATCGCGTACGACGTGCTCGGCTTCTTCGTCGGATCGCAATTCGGGCGAACGCCGATCGCGCCGAAGATCTCACCGAACAAGAGCGTGCAGGGAACCGTCGCGGGCATGGTTGCGTCGCTCGTGGTGGGTTGGGTCGTCGTGAGCCAGATCACGCCCTGGAACCACCACTACGGCGGCATCTTGCTCGGGCTGTTGGTCGCCATCGGTGCCTTTTTGGGCGATCTGTGCGAGTCCATGATCAAGCGCGACCTCGGCCTGAAGGACTTCGGGACGCTGCTGCCCGGCCACGGCGGCGTGCTCGATCGCTTCGACGGCCTCCTGTTCTGCCTGCCGATCGCCTACTACCTCGCGGTCGCGCTGAAGTTGGGCTGAGCGAAATCGGCTCCCCGCGCGTGGGCCGGAGCCGCGGGGATCACCCGGGCCCCTAACCTCGCGGGCATGACACGCGGCGTTGTCATCCTGGGATCGACCGGATCGATCGGCACGCAGGCGCTCGACGTCCTGTCGCGTCACCGTGACGAATACCGCGTCGTCGCGCTGGCCGCCGGCCGCAACCGCGAGCTGCTCGCGCGCCAGGCCGCCGAGTTCGACGTACCGGCCGACATGGCGCGCGCGTGTGCCGACGAGCCCGACGTGCTCACGGAGCTCGCGTCGCTCGCGCAGGCCGATGTCGTGCTGAACGCCGTCGTCGGGTTCGCGGGGCTGCCGGCGACGCTCGCGGCACTGCAAACCGGGAAACGACTCGCGCTCGCGAACAAGGAGAGCCTCATCGCCGCCGGGCCCGTCGTCGCCAAGGCGCGCGCCGCGGGCGGCGGCGAGATCGTTCCCGTCGACTCCGAGCATTCCGCGGTGTGGCAGTGCCTGCGTGCCGGACGGGCGTCCGAGGTGCGGCGCATCGTGCTGACCGCGAGCGGTGGGCCCTTCCGGGGCCGCACCGCCGAGCAGCTCCGCGCGGTCACGATCGCCGACGCGCTCGCGCATCCCACTTGGAGCATGGGTGCCAAGATCACCGTCGACAGCTCGACGTTGATGAACAAGGGACTCGAGGTGATCGAGGCGCACGAGCTCTTCGGCGTGGCGTTCGACCAGATCGAGGTGGTGGTCCACCCGCAGTCCGTCGTGCACAGCATGGTCGAGTTCTGCGACGGCGCGACGATCGCGCAACTCTCCATGCCCGACATGCGGCTCCCGATCGCGCTCGCACTGGGCGCGCCGAACCGGTTGCCGGAACCGTACGGCGCGATCGAGTGGTCGACGCTCGGGCGTCTCGACTTCGAGGTCCCCGATCTCGGTACGTTCCCGTGCCTGGCGCTCGCCTACGACGCGGGACGGGCCGGGGGAACGGCGCCCGCGATCCTCTCGGCGGCCAACGAGGTCGCGGTCGGCGCGTTCCTCGACGGTCGGATCGCGTGGACCGAGATCGCGTCAGTCGTGGAGGAAGTGCTGAGTGAAGGCGCGGGCAACGCCGATGAGATCGCCGATGTGCTCGAAGCCGATCGCCGCGCCCGCGAGCGGGCCGCGGCCACCGTCGTGGCCCGGGGTGCCGCGTGAGGACCAGCGATCCGTTCGAGGACGTCAAGGTCGACCCGGCCCGGTCCGCCGCGATCACGGTCGCGGCGCTCGTGAGCTTGGCGGTCGCGGCGGTGTTCTTCCCGACGCAGGCCGCGGTGGTCGCGGTGATCGCGGCGTTGTTCGTGATGATCATGCTGCACGAGCTCGGCCACTTCCTCGCGGCCAAGCGGTCGGGAATGAAGGT
>DATCCI010000293.1:0-5390 GCA_036511415.1 Acidimicrobiia bacterium | reverse complement strand
TCGCGGTCATGACCGACGCGGGTATCGAAGTCGTGTACTGCCTCGTCACCGACGGCGACGCCGGCGGATCGGAGACCGGAGTCGCCCGTGCCGACATGGCGCCGAGACGACGCGACGAGCAGCGCGCCGCGGCCGCGATCGTCGGTGTGCACGACGTGCACTTCCTCGGCTATCCCGATGGCCGCGTCGAGGCGACGGTCGAACTGCGGCGCGACATCACCCGGGTCGTCCGTACGATTCGCCCCGACCGGGTGATGACGCAGTCGCCCGATCGCAGCTGGGATCGTATCTACGCGAGCCACCCCGATCATCTCGCGACCGGCGAAGCGGCCGTCTGCGCCGTCTACCCCGACGCCCGTAATCGCTGGGCGCATCCCGAGCTCGCCGACGAGGGCTACGAGCCGTGGACCGTCGATGCCCTCTGGTTGGGGATCGGACGCGACAACGCGTCGCACTACGTCGACATCACGACCGCCGTCGATCGGAAGATCGAAGCGCTGCTGTCGCACAAGAGCCAGCTGCCCGATCCGGACGCGACCGAGACGATGGTGCGAAGCTGGACCGGCGCGATCGCGCAGGTGGCGGGGCTTCCCGAGGGACGCGCCGCCGAGGCGATGAGAGTGGTGAGCACACGATGACCCAGCACGAGATGACCAAGGCCGAGCTGACGCATCCGCTGGAGATGCTCACCGCGGACGAAGTGAAGCGCGCAGTCGCGACCCTGCGCGACAGCGGCCGCCTCCCGGAAGGTGCACTGTTCGCGAGCGTCGTGTTGCACGAGCCGGTCAAGGACGTGCTCGCGCAGTGGAAGCCCGGAGATCGCGTCGAGCGCCGGGTACGCGCGGTCATCGTCCCCGGGCCCGAGTGCGGTGTCGTCGAGGCCGTCGTCGACCTCGGTGCCGGAGTGATCGAGGCGTGGGAGGAGCTTCCCGCCGTCCGCCCCACCCTCCTGATGCACGAGGCCGCGCAGGCGATCGGGACGATACGGGCCAACCCCGAGTATCTCGCCGCGCTCGCCCGCCGCGGCATCACCGCGGACATGATCGACCGGGTGCAGATCGACCCGTGGCCGGCCGGCGTGTTCGGCTACGCGTGCGAGGAGGGTCGCCGGATCTCCCGTTGCATCTCCTTCCTGCGCGACGACCAGACCGACAACGGCTACGCGCGTCCTATCGAGGGTCTCATCGTGCACTTCGACAACGGACGCAATGAAGTGCTGGAGGTGAACGATCACGGCGTTACGCCGCTACCGCCCAATCGCGCGAGCTACCTCGCCGCGGATCAGCCGCGGATGCGTACCGACCTGAAGCCGATCGCGATCACCCAGCCCGAGGGACCCAGCTTCACGGTAGAGGGAAACCTCGTGCAGTGGCAGAAGTGGCAGTTCCGCATCACGTTCGATCCCTTCGAGGGGCTCGTCCTGCATCAGGTCGCGTACAACGACGACGACGGGCGCCGACGGCCGATCCTCCACCGGGCCTCGATCAGCGAAATGGTGGTGCCCTACGGCGACCCGGACCCGATGCACGGTTGGAAGAACGCGTTCGACGCGGGGGAGTGGGGCCTCGGCCGGATGACACAGTCGCTTCGGCTCGGATGCGACTGTGTCGGAGAGATCCGTTACCTCGACGCGACCCTCGCCACCGAGCAGGGCAAGCCGTGGGTGATCGAGAACGCGATCTGCCTGCACGAAGAGGACTACGGGATCCTCTGGAAGCACGTCGACCTGTGGGGCGGGACGAGCGAGGTCAGGCGGAGTCGTCGTCTGGTCGTCAGCTTCATTTCAACCGTCGGCAACTACGAGTACGGCTTCTTCTGGTACTTCTACCTCGATGGCAACATCCAGCTCGAGGTCAAGCTCACGGGCATCGTGTCGCCGATGGCGATCGTTCCGGGGACGACTCCTGCGTTCGCGAACGTGATAGCCGAAGGCGTCGCCGCGCCACACCATCAACACATGTTCAACGCCCGGCTCGATTTCGACGTCGACGGCGAGACCAACGAGATCTACGAGGTCGACGCGGAGCGGATGCCGCCCGGCCCGGAGAACCCGTGGCTGAACGCCTTTCGCGCCAAGTCGACCCGGCTCGAATCCGAGCTCACCGCGCAGCGCGACGTCGACGCGGGCGCCTCCCGAACCTGGCGCATCGTGAACCCGACCGCACGCAACGGACTCGGGCAGCCGACCGCGTACAAGCTCGTGCCCACGATGTCGACGCCGACGCTCCTCGCGCACCCCGGGTCGTCGGTCGGCCGGCGCGCCGCGTTCGCCCAGCACAACCTCTGGGTCACCCCCTACCGCCCCGACGAGCGACGGGCCGCGGGGGAGTACCCGAACCAGCATCCCGGCGACGACGGTCTCCCGCGCTGGACCGCGAACGACCGCTCGGTCGCGAACACCGACCTCGTCGTCTGGTACTCGTTCGGCGTCACGCACTTCGTACGTCCCGAGGATTGGCCGGTGATGCCGGTCGAGTACACCGGATTCGTCTTGATGCCGTTCGGGTTCTTCGACCGGAACCCGGCGCTCGATGTGCCGCCCACCGAGGGTCAGCACTGCCACCCGTGACGCGGGTCCTCGTAACGAACGATGACGGGATCGAGTCGGCCGGTTTGCATGTCCTCGCCGCCGCGCTCGACCGCGCGGGGTACGAGGTCATCGTCATCGCGCCCGACCGCGATCGCAGCGGTATCGGCGCCGCGATCGGTCTCGTGCACGCCGACCAGCATCTCGACGTGGAGAAGGTCGAGATGCCGGGCTGTGACGGGATTGCCGCGTACGCGATCGACGGTCCACCCGGTCTGTGCGTCTGCGCGGGCCGGCTCGGCGCGTTCGGCGACCCACCCGACATCGTCGTGTCCGGCGTCAACCCGGGCTGCAACACCGGGCGGGCGATCCTGCACTCGGGCACTGTCGGCGCCGCGCTCACCGCGCAGAGCTTCGGATGCTCGGCCCTCGCGGTGAGCGTCGACGTCTCCGATGAGTGGCGCTTCGACACCGCGGCGCGTGTCGCCCTCGATGTCCTGCCGATGTTGCTCGACGCGCCGGCCCGCAGCGTGCTCAACCTCAACGTGCCCGCCCGGTCGTACGACGACGTGCTCGGGGTGCGCTGGGCGCGCCTCGCCGCATTCGGCTCCGTGCGCGCCGCAATTGCCGAAGCCGGCGACCGCCGTCTCCAGTTCGAGCTGCGCGCCACCGGTGTCGCGCCTCCGCCGGACTCCGACCAGGGTCTCATCGACGCCGGCTTCGCGTCGTTGACGACGATCGTCGGCGTCGCCGAAGCCTGGCCGTCGGAGATCGCGGGTGCGGGTGCCGTCTCGTCGCACGTCGTTCCGGGCGCGAGTGTGGAGGCCGTACACGCCGTGCCCGATGCGTCGGCACCGCGTTCGCTGCACCGTCCGCTCCATCTCGGTGCCGTCCCCCCCGATTGAATCTCCAACCGCGCCCACGGCCGGACGAACAATTCCCCGGCGGCCAATTCCCCGGCGACCCGCGTGCGGGCCCCGTAGCGTCGCGTCATGGCGATCACACCGGACACGAAGGACTGGACCTGGGTGCTCGAGCGGCAGTGCCCGGAATGCGGCTTCGACGCGACGCAGATACCGCCTGACGACATCGGCCGGATGATCCGCCAGAACGCCGCGGCGTGGCGGCTCGTGCTCGCCCGCGCCGACGTGACCCGACGATTTCGCGACGACATGTGGACACCGCTCGAGTACGGATGTCATGTGCGGGACGTGAACCGGATCATGGACGCACGGCTGGCGCTGATGCTCACCGAGGACGAGCCGACGTTCGCGAACTGGGACCAGGACGCGACGGCAGCCGAAGACGCCTACGACACACAGGACCCCGAGCGGGTGGCTTCCGAGCTCGACACGGCCGCCCGTCGTGTCGCCGAGCGGTTCGACGGCGTCGGCGGGGAGCAATGGTCGCGCTCGGGCATGCGCAGTGACGGCTCGCGCTTCACAGTCGAGTCGCTGGGCCGCTACGCCGTGCACGATCTCCAGCACCACATCCACGACCTGGCGCAGTTCGGCATCGACGTGTGACAGCGACCCGCGAAATGCGGGATGCTGTGCGCATGCCGACCTGGTCACGCGCAGAGCTACAGCGAGCGCACGACAACTACTGCACGGTCGCGGGTGAAGCCGGCCGCACCAACGACTGGCGCGCCTGGGCCGATACCTTCACCGAAGACGCGACCTACATCGAGCACCACTACGGCACGATGCAAGGTCGGGAGGCGATCTACGAGTGGATCTCCAAGACGATGTCGGAGTGGCCGAACTCCGAGATGAAAGAGTTCCCGCACGACTGGTGTGTGTGCGACGAGGAGCGCGGCTGGTGGATCTGCCAGATCGAGAACCGCTTCCGTGACCCCGGCGACGGCGCCGTCTACCAGGCCTACAACCTCACCGTGCTCAAGTATGCGGGAAACATGCAGTTCTCCTCCGAGGAGGACGCGTACAACCCGGCGAACTTCGCGCCGGTCGTGAAGTCGTGGATCGAGGCCGAGCGCGCCGCCCGAAAAGGCTGACGATGCCACGGTCGGTGGTGCGCTGACTGCCTGGTACCATGAGAGGTCGCTCGGCGCCCGTTTCGCGGGCTTCCGACGCCGGAATTCGCAGATCCGAATTCGGAGATCCCAGAATTCGACATCATGGAGTGGCATGGCGTTCAAAGTCGGTGACCGGGTCGTGTACCCCCATCACGGGGCCGCCGTGATCGAGCGCAAGGAGATGCGCGAGGCGTTCGGCGAGAAGACCGAGTACCTCGTGCTCCGCGTCGCCAACGGCGACCTGACCCTCGCGGTGCCCTCGAACAAGGCCGAAGACGTCGGAATGCGGCCCCCGATCTCGGTCGAGGACATCGACGACCTCTTCCAGCTGCTCTCCAAGAAGGACGTGCGCGAGCCCACCAACTGGAGCCGTCGTTTCAAGAACCACCAGGAGAAGCTGAAGAGCGGCGACGTGTACCAGGTCGCCGAGGTCGTGCGGAACCTTGCGTTGCGCGAGGTCACGAAGGGTCTCTCGGCGGGCGAGAAGGCGATGCTCGTACGGGCACGCGGGATTCTCGTGTCGGAGCTGAGCTTCGCGTTGAACGTCTCCGAAGAAGAAGCGCTCCTGAAGCTCGAACAACAGCTCGCGTAGCCGGGCCCTGCTACCGATCGAGACCCGGTTCTACCGATCGAGGCCTGTCTCTACCGATCGAGAATAGTCACGCACTCGATGTGCGGCGTGTGCGCGAAGAGGTCGACGAGGGTCACCGACGTGAGGGTGTAGTCGGCGCCGACCAGGAGCCCGACATCGCGCGCAAGCGCAGCCGCGTCGCAGGAGACGAGCACGATCCGTTCGGGGTCGCACGCGAGCACCGTCCGTACGCCGTC
>DATCCI010000292.1:0-9784 GCA_036511415.1 Acidimicrobiia bacterium | reverse complement strand
ACCCGCCGTCCTCGTCCATCGCGCGCACCCGCTCGTGGACGTCGTACGCGGCTGGGATCATGTCGCCGTAGCAACGGGCGAACAGGTCGTCGCCCTTGCCCCCTTCGTCGGTGCGGAACCGCCGCGTATGCACGTTGCCCTGGAACAACAGCGGATAGAAGCGACCCTCCCACTCCCAGCCCTGGACTCCAGGTTCCGGCTCGATGACGTGCGGTGCTCGTGCGCGGTAGCGCGTCGCGATGTGATCGACGAAAACCCCGGGCGGCTCGATCACGTGGTCGTCGACAGAGATGAGCTTGGTGTCGGCGGCAAGCACGCCACCAGTCTAGAAAGGGCCACACTCGGCCGTCGGGCCCGCGATGGTTACGGCAGATCCTCGACCTGGTCCGGCCGGTACGGGAAGTCGTGGAGCCGGCCGCGGCCGGCGGGCTGCCACGACGGCAGCAGCGCGCGCCGGTGACCGGTCGTTCGATTCGGCGACGAGCAATGGACGAGAAAAGCGCCGAACCAGACGACGGTGCCCGCCGGCGCCTCGATCACGACCGCGTCCCCTGCATCGACCGCGGCCGGGTCGGTCAGGAACCGCGTGGGGTCGGACGGGTCGCGAGGCACCGGCCCGTTCCGATGCGAGCCGGGAATGACTCGCAGCGCACCGTTTTCGGTCGTCGCGTCGTCGAGGAACACGATCGCGGTGACGACGTCTTGTGCGCGCGTGCCCACCGCGACATACCAGTACGGGTAGTCCTGGTGCCAGGGGTATTCGCTTCCCTCGGCTGCACGTTTGAAGTTCAGCTTCGACGTGAACAGCGCGACATCGCCGCCGAGTTCGGTGCGCGCCGGTCCGACGAGTCGCTCATCGGTGAACACGTCGGCGAGCAGCGGATCGAGATGCGCGCACGGTTCGAGCAGGCGGATCTCTCGGCTTCCCTCTGCCCACTCCTCACTGGATCGCCGTGTGCGACGAGAACTGAATGCGATGACCGTCGGCGAGTTCGCCGACCGGACCCGCGCCTGCACGTTCGGCGCGAGAAGCAACGCGAGAAGAGACCTCCTCCGCGACGGCGCGAAGCTGGGTGCATTCCGACGCTTCGAACAGCGATTCCCGCACGAGGTATCCCGAATCACCGAACGCAGCTCTCATTTCAGTACACGGACGGTACGAAGGTCTGGTCCTCGAGCGGCGGGCGTACGTAGTCGTCGGGCTGGCGTCTTGGGAGCTTCATCGGCTTCGAGGTGACATCCTGATACGGCACCACGCTCAGGAGGTGTCGGATGCAGTTCAGGCGAGCGCGCCGCTTGTCGTTCGCGTCGACCACCAGCCAGGGCGCCCACTTCGTGTCGGTGTACTTGAACATCGTGTCCTTGGCCCGCGAGTAGTCAGCCCACCGGGCCCGCGACTCGAGGTCCATCGGGCTCAGCTTCCACCGCTTCTCGGGATCCTTGATACGCGACTGGAACCGTCGCTCTTGTTCGTCGTCGCTCACCGAGAACCAGTACTTCACCAGCACGAGACCCGAACGGATCAGCATGCGCTCGAACTCCGGGCACGACCGCAGGAACTCCTCGTACTCGTCCGGTGTGCAGAAGCCCATGACGTGCTCCACCCCGGCACGGTTGTACCAACTGCGATCGAACAACACGATCTCACCACCGGTGGGAAGGTGCTCCACGTAACGCTGGAAATACCACTGTTTGCGCTCGCGCTCGGTTGGCTTGTCGAGCGCGGCGACGCGTACCACCCGCGGGTTCGTTCGCTCGACGATGCGCTTGATCGTGCCGCCTTTCCCGGCCGCGTCGCGGCCCTCGAACAGCACGCACATCTGGATGCCTTCGTGGCGCACCCACTCCTGCAGCTTCACGAGCTCACGCTGGAGCGGAACCAGCTCTTGCCGGTACAGGCTCGCCGAGAGCGAGGGAGGCACGGGATCCGACTTCGTCATCCGGCAACCCTCCCGGCGATCGGAGGCAACAACAGGTAGCCGAGATTATGGCCTCGGACTGCGTCGGAGCTCCTGCGGCCGCGGAGACCTCGTAGTCCAGTGATAACAGCGTCTGCCGAAGCGCTGGGCTGTGTCGGTTCAGGTGAACACTCGGTGTCACCGGCGACATCGGCGCCAGTGCCGATGTCAGAATCCCTGACCATGGCCGAGATCAACATTTTCAAGCATGCACGCGACACGGTGGCACTTCAGCCCGGCGAGGTGCTCTTCCGTGAGGGCGATCCCGGCGAGGTGATGTTCGCGGTCGTCGAAGGTCGAATAGAGCTGACCCGGGGCGGAACGGTCATCGAGGACGTCGGCCCGGGGGGCATCATCGGCGAGCTCGCCTTGATCGATTCCGCGCCGCGGAGCGCCAGCGCGACGGCGAGCGCATCGGCGCGCGTTGCTTCCGTCGACCACAAGTACTTCACGTACTTGGTCCAGGAGCACCCGACGTTCGCCCTTCAAGTCATGACGGTCATGGCCCAGCGACTACGGAACGCCAACGAACACGGCTGACCAGGGAAGTGCATCCGCGGCTCGAATCCATTCTCGGCCCGATTCTGCGTGACGTCGCCAGGACTTGCGACGTCACGTTGGAGGTGGTTGACGAGCGATGGCTGCCCGCGGTCCAGCAAGAGTTCTCGTTCGTCGTGCGTGACCCATCCGGATCGGAGACCCGCGTTGCGATCGTCGGAACGCAGGAACTCTGGCAAGACATCGCCGATACCGCGGAGAAGATGCAAGAAGTCGCCGTTGAAGCCTTGTGGTTCGAGGCTCAGCGCGTCGCGTGGCCAGATTGCCCACACCACTCGAACACGCATCCGCTGGAGGCGGCAGTCGTCTCGGCGCGCGCCGTGTGGCGGTGCCCGGTCACGCGCGAGGTCGTCGCCGAGATCGGCAGTCTGACCAAATCGCACTAGCAACGCCGTCGGGTGCGTCGTGGCATCAGGCTTGCGCGATGCGGACGAGGTTGCCCGAGGGGTCGCGGAACGCACAGTCGCGCGCGCCCCAGGGCTGCGACGCCGGCTCCTGGAGCACCTCGGCGCCCGACGCCCGGACCTTCTCGAAGGTGGTGTCGAGGTCGTCGGAGCGGAAGATCGCAGCCTGCAGCGACCCCTGCGTCACGAGCGTCAGGAGGGCGTCGCCCTCGGCCTGCGAACGACCGCCGTGCGGCTGGAACAAGACGATGTCGACGTCCTGCCCCGGGGCGCCGACCGTGACCCAGCGGAAGCCGTCGGACGCGACGTCGTTTCGGACCTCGAGGCCGAGCGCGTCGCGGTAGAAGCCGAGCGCGTCGTCGGGGTCGTGGACGGCGATGAACATTGCGGAGACGGTGACTGCCATGCGCCGACTGTAGGAGCACCGGCCCGGCGCGTGCTTCTCCGATCCTGCTCGGTGCGGGAGCGGGTCGGGCGTCCGCTGCGCCGGCACCGCCCGTGCGGAGCCGACCCGTCGGCGCAGGTCAGCTGCGCTCAGACCGTGACCGTGGTACGCCGCGGTCGCGTCGCGACCATGCTCACGCACGACGGAACGACCTCGCTGTCGCGGTGGTCGCGCGCGCGGTAGTGCGACGGGGACTCGCCGACGATCTCGGTGAAGCGCGAACTGAACGAGCCGAGCGACGTGCAACCGACGGCGACGCAGGTCTCGGTGACCGACATCCCCCGACGCAGAAGAGCCTTCGCGCGCTCGATGCGCCGCGTCATGAGGTAGGAGTAGGGCGTCTCGCCGTAGGCCGCGCGGAACTTGCGCGAGAAGTGCGCGGGCGACATGAGTGCGGCACGCGCCATGGCCGGGACACCGAGAGGCTGCGCGTAGTCGCGGTCTATGAGGTCGCGCGCCCGGCGCAGGTGCACGAGGTCGGCGATCTCCTCCGGCGTCATGCCGACGACGTTACTCAAGCGGCCCGCGGCCGCGGCAAGAGTTCGGCACACATCGGAAATGCGCGCCGGCGACAGCGTCGTCACCGAAGTTTGCGGAGGGAGTGGGATTCGAACCCACGGAGGGTTGCCCCTCACACGCTTTCCAAGCGTGCCGATTCGGCCGCTCTCGCATCCCTCCCGGAAGACGGCGATGCTAGGCGACCGCCCCTCGCCGAGCGGTTCGTCAGCCCGTGTGCGAGTCGCGTGGAAGGGCGAAGTGGCCCGCTCGCTGCACGTATCAGGCGACCCGGCGGCACTCGAGCGCTTCCGCTGAGAGCTGCTTCCTTCCGGACCTGACTCGGTTCACGGGCGCTCGTCGCGCCGGACCCGATACGGCGCGAGCGGGCCGCTGACACCCTAGTGGGCATCGGTAAGGTTGCTGTCGTGGCGTCACACAGCCTGTACCGCAAGTATCGGCCGCAGCGGTTCTCGGAGCTGGTCGGCCAAGAGCACGTCACCATCGCCCTGCGCAACGCGGTCCGGGAAGACCGGGTCGGGCACGCGTACCTCTTCTCCGGGCCGCGCGGGACCGGCAAGACCACCACCGCCCGCATCTTGGCCCGCGCCCTCAACTGCCTCACGCTCGGTGACGACGGCGAGCCGTGCGGAGTGTGCGAGAACTGCGAAGCCGTGGCCGCGGGCACGTTCTTCGATCTCGTCGAGCTCGACGCCGCGTCGAACAACGGTGTCGACGCGATGCGCGAGCTCATCCAGAGCGTGCATCTCGGCGTCGGCGCGTCGAGCCGGCGCAAGGTGTACATCATCGACGAGGTGCACATGCTCTCGGCCGCGGCGTCGAACACGCTGCTGAAGACGCTCGAGGAACCACCCGCGCACGTCGTCTTCGTGCTCGCCACGACCGATCCGCAAAAGGTGCTGCCGACGCTGCGCTCGCGCACGCAACACTTCGAGTTCACGCTGCTCTCGCACGGACAGCTCGTCGGCCATCTCGCCGACATACTCACCCGGGAAGGCGTCGAGACCGATTCCGAGGCGCTCGACCTCATCGCCCGCCGGGCCGGCGGCTCGGCGCGCGACGCACTGTCACTGCTCGACCAAGCCCTCGCGGTCGGCGGTGGCCGGATCGACGCGCAGCAGGTGCAATCGGCCTTCGGCGGCGCGCCGTTCGAGCAGCGCCTCGCCGTGCTCGAAGCCGCCGCGACGGACGACGTCGCGAGCGCGCTGGTCGGCGTGCACGACCTCGTGGCATCGGGTCACGACGTCCGGCGCGTTGCCGACGACCTGCTGCGCACGCTGCGGGACGCTTTCCTGCAGGCCAACGCATCGGGCCGCGTTCCCTACGACGGCGCGCCGGAGGAGTGCGACCGGCTCGCCGCGCTGGCCAAGGAGATGGGCAATCCCGCCGTCGTGCGGGCGATCGAGATCCTCGGCGAGGCGATCGTCGACATCCGCGGCCAGGCCGTCGCCGATCCGCGGCTCGTGCTCGAGGTCGCGGTCGTGCGGATCGCGCGCCGCGAGGCGAGGACGCGCGAGGAGACGTTGCTCGATCGCGTCGAGCGACTCGAGCAGCGGCTCGGCTCCGGTACACCGGAGAATGCGGTGGCGAGTACACCGCCGCGGCCCGCGCCGGTGCCGGGCGGTCCGGTTCTCGCGCGCCGTCAGCGGGCGGCCAAGCCGGCCGACGATCCGCCCGTCGCCGCCACCGCGCCGACCGGACCGGCCGATGCCGGCGACAGCGGCGACACCGCCGGCTTTGCGCTCGACGACGTCATCGAGGCGTGGCCCGAGACGCTGGGTCTCCTCAAGGCGCCCGTACGTGCCGGGATCCAAGATGCTCAGCCGATCGCGCTCGAGAAGGGGATCATCATCTTCGGCGTCCCGAAGCGCCGCTTCGACGCGATCAACGAGAGGTTCCGCAAGGAGGCGGCGGCGATCAAGGACGCGTTCGCGCAGCGACTCGGTGCGGCGCCGCGCTTCATGTTGCGCGCCCACGACTTCGACAAGGTCGACGCGTTCCGCCCGGAGAACACGTCCACGGTCGAGGGTGCCGCCGCGACGGGCGCGGACGAGCCCGCGCCGGAGCCCGACGACGACGCCGTCGACCTGACCGATCTCGCCGACGCGCCCGACGCACCGCAGCTCGATTCCGTGACGCGAGTCGTCGCCGGTCTCGGGGCGGAAGTCATCAATGAACGCCGCCGCGGATGAAAATGGAGGGAAGTGCATGACGAACCCGGGCCCGAACCCGATGGACATGCTCAAACAGGTCCAGCAGATGCAGGCCTACATGCAGGCCGCTCAGGAGGCGCTCGCGAGCACCACGATCGACGCGACGGTCGGGGGCGGGGTCGTGCGCGCGACGGTCACGGGCGAAGGCGAGCTGCGCGAGATCAAGATCGATCCCAGTGTCGTCGACCCCGACGACATCGAGACGCTCGAAGATCTCGTCGTCGCGGCGGTCATCGAGGCAACGCGCCAGGCGAAGGAGCTGAAGGCGCAGAAGCTCGGCGCGGTCACGGGCGGACTCGATCTCGGCTCGATGCTCGGCGGCCTCGGAGGATCCCCCAACCCGTGAACCCCTACGAAGGCGTCATGCAGACGCTGATCGACGAGCTCGGTCGCCTGCCGGGAATCGGTCCCAAGTCGGCGCAACGCGTCGCGTTCTACCTCCTGAAGGTGGATGCGATCGACGCGAAGCGCCTGGCCCGAGCGATCGAGGACGCCAAGGATCGGGTCACGTGGTGCCGTCGTTGCTTCAACATCTCCGAGGGCGAGCTCTGTGCGTTTTGCCTCGACGAACGACGCGACACCCACGTCGTATGCGTGGTCGAAGAACCCCGCGACATCGTGGCCGTCGAACGGACGGCTGAGTATCGCGGGCGCTATCACGTGCTGCAGGGCGCCATCTCGCCGATCGAAGGGGTCGGACCCGAACAGCTCCGCGTGAAGGAGCTGCTCGCACGTATTCCCGAGGAGGAGATCAGCGAGATCATTCTCGCGACGAACCCGAACATCGAGGGCGAGGCCACGGCGATGTACCTCGCGCGTTTGCTGAAGCCGGCCGGGCTCAAGGTGACGCGTATCGCAAGCGGTCTTCCCGTCGGCGGCGACCTCGAGTACGCCGACGAGGTGACACTCGGTCGCGCGTTCGAAGGTCGGCGCGAGGTCGGCTGAGCCGGTACGGATCAGCGTAAGAGGAGTTGATGGAACGTCGGGTTGAACCCGATGTTCCACACCCACAACACGCCGAGGATCGAGAACAACGACCACGTGGGCACTTGCAGGCGAGCCGGCCACGCGGGACGGAGGATCGCGATCACCGCGAGTGCGAGCACCAAGATCCCGCCCGGGTTGAATGCGAGCGACGCGCTCAGGTGACCGTGCGCCGCGGCGACCACGGCGCGGGTCATGCCGCAGAGCGGGCACGGTATCCCCGTGAGCGAACGCAATGGGCACGCGAACGGCGGATGGACGGGCAAGACCGGCCACACGGCGGCGACCGCGACCATGCCGCCTGCCGCGACCCGCACCTCGCGCTCGTGCAGCCGAGTTGGCGACGCGTGCATCACGCCCGGGCCTGCTTGGCCACGACGATTCCCTCGAGCAGGTACTCGGGATGGGTGCCGTAAGGAGCGCCCGCGACCTTCGGTGCAACGCGCGACGCGAGCTCGGCCGCGAAGTGGGCGCGGACGGGAATCGGCATCGCGAGCCGGCGGTCGAGGAATTGGTGAATGGTCGCGAGATCGACCGGATCGAGCGCGGAGACGTCCCAGGTCGCGACGGACTCGACCGGCACGGTTGCCGGCGCGGTAACGCCGGTGGCCAAGCCGGGGAAACGTTCCCGCACGACGATGGTTCCCGCCGCGAGATCGCCGAGACGTTGATCGCGCCGGGTCGAGACCATGGAGATAACGCCGCCGACGTACAGCACCGGTAGGAAGTCGACGATTCGCAAGACGTTGCGGACCGCGCTGGCAAGGAACCCGATCGGCTCGCCGAGAACGCCGACGACCCGGATACCCGCTGCCATCTTCCCGACGGTCCGGCCGCCGTTGAGCACCTCGAACGGCACGTCGTACCCGAAGAGCACCAAGAAGACCGCCACTCGCAGCACGGCGCGTACGAAGCCGGGCGCGGATGTGAGGGAGATGCCGATGCCGAGCGCGATGATGATCGCGCCCTGGATGAGCGTGTCGAGGAGGCGGGCGACGAAGCGGGAACCGACCCCGGCGAGCACGAGCTCGAGCGAGACGCCCTCCGGCGTCGCGATCGTCACGCGGTCGTCGAGGAGCACATGACCAACCTAGACGAGTTCGTGCGCGAGCGAACACCGACCTGGACGGAGTTGGAGCGGCTCGTCGAAGGTGGCCGCAACTCGCCCGCGCGGCTCGGATCCGCAGGCGTGCTGCGCCTCGGTTCGTGCTACCGCGCGGTCGCGGCCGACCTCGCGTTTGCCCGCCGGCGTTTCCCGTCCGACCCGATCGTCGGTCGGCTCGAGCGGCTGACCCAACGCGGCCGGCACGCCGTGTACAACACGTCGGGCTCGCGCAACACGGTGCTCGCCTTCGCCACGCGCGGCTACTGGCGCCGCGTCCGTGAGCGGCCCGCGCTACTCGTCATCGCCGTCGTGTGTCTCGCCTTGCCGACGTTGCTCTCGGGTTACTGGGCCTGGCGCGACCCCGGCGCCGCCAGCGGTCTCGCGCCGAGCGCGTACCAGTCGGTGACGCAACCCCGGCCCGACGGAGAGGACCTCGGCGTATCGGTCGACGAGCAATCCGACCTCGCAGCTCGCATCTTCACGAACAACATCCAGGTGTCGTTCCTCGCGTTCGCGGGCGGCATCCTGCTCGGCCTCGGCACCTTGTACCTGCTCATCCAGAACGGGATCATGCTCGGTGCAGTCGCCGGGCTCGCGATCGGTGCGGGGAACGGCCGTCCGTTCTTCGAGCTCGTCGTCGCGCACGGTGTGCTCGAGTTGAGTTGCATCGTGGTTTCGGGTGCCGCGGGGTTGCGGCTCGCGTCGGCGATCGTCGACCCGGGAACGCGTCCGCGTTCGGACGCGTTGCGTACCGAAGCCAGGGCCGCGGTCGAGATCGTGCTCGGTACCGCGGTCTGGCTCGTCGTCGCCGGTCTCGTCGAGGGGTTTCTGACACCCGCGGGCAAAGGCCTCGCGGTCGTGTTGGTCGTCGGCTTGGGTCTCGGCGCGCTCTATTGGGGCCTCGTCTTTTGGCGCGGTGCCCCGGAGCAGCCGACGGTCAGAGGCGCGCCCGGGCCTTGAGCCGGAGGTAGGCGCGCACGCACGCTTCGCCGAGCTCGGCGGCCGCCGCGTCGACCACCCGCGCGCCGGCGCGCTCCAGTCGCGTCGCGACGCGCTGACGTTCGTCGAGCACATCGATCGCGACCGCAGACGCATACACGTCGTGCGCCGTCGAGGGCTCGTGCCGTAGTGCGCGGTCGAGGTCGGGATCACGGACCGATGCCACGATCACGGCGTGGCGGCGGGTCAGCACCGGCACCGATGCGACGAGTGAACGCGCCGCCGACGCGTCGACGAGATCGGTAAACACGAGAATCAAGGAACGCTTGCCGCCGCTCGCGCTGCGGAAGGCGAGGTCGTAGTCGCTGTCGACGCTGGTCGGCTCCTTGTCGAGGATCGCGCGTACAACCGCTCGCCCACCGTTGCGGCGCGGGCGCAGCTGCGCCCGCAGCTCGGCGTCGAACACGGTCACGCCGCACCGATCGCCCAACTCGTCGGCCACGAGCGCGACCATCGTCACGGCGTCGACCGCCGCGTCGAGTCGGGTCGTGCGCTCGTCGAGCGGCGCCGCCATGAGGCGTCCGGTGTCGAGGAGGCAGACGACGTCACGATCCTGTTCGACGCGGTAGACGTTGCTCATCGGACGGCCGACCCGTTCGCTC
>DATCCI010000291.1:0-3231 GCA_036511415.1 Acidimicrobiia bacterium | reverse complement strand
ATCTGAAGGCGTAGACACCCTCAGTCTCCAAGGAGACCCAGCCTGAACAACGTCATTGGGAACTACAGCTAGCCTGCGCCGGATGCCCGACGGCGCCGAGAGCAAGCACTCGATCCGGATGGTCGCCGACCGGTTGCTGGTCGTGGAATCCAAGGAAGCGGGCGAGCGCAAGTCGCGCGCCGGCATCCTCATACCGGCGACGGCCGACGTGTCCCGCCGGCTCGTGTGGGCGGAGGTCGCGGCCGTCGGTCCGACCGTACGCACCGTTGAGGCCGGTGACACCGTGCTGTTCTCGCCCGACACCGGCTTCGAGGTCGAGATCCAAGGCGACGACTACCTCATCTTGCGCGAAAGAGACGTGCACGCGGTTGCATCACCCCGCAGTGAGGGCGGCACGGGGCTCTACCTGTGATCGATCCGGCAACCGCGTTGCGGATCGACGGCAAGGCGGTGCTCGTCACGGGCGGCACCCGCGGCATCGGGCGCGCGATCGCCGAGGCCAGCGCCGTGGCCGGCGCGAACGTGTGCGTCGTGGCCCGGAAACCGGCTGAGCTCGAGGAGACTGCGGCTGCGATAACGGCCCTGGGCGCGCAGGTCGTTACCGTCGCCGGCTCGGTCGGCGATCCCGCAGTTGCGGATTCCGCCGTCCGCACGATGATCGAAACCCTCGGCCGATGCGACATCGTCGTCAACAATGCCGCGATCAACCCCGTGTTCGGACCGCTCATGGACGCCGACCTCGGGGCCGTCACGAAGGTCTTCGACGCGAACGTCACTGCGCCGCTGCGCTTCGTTCGCGCCGCGTGGCACGCATACATGCAAGAACGCGGCGGAGTCGTGCTGAACGTGGTCTCGGTCGGAGGATTGCGCCCCGGTCCGTTCCTGGGCGCGTACAACGTGTCGAAGGCGGCACTGATCCACCTCACCCGCCAGCTCGCGCAGGAGCTCGCGCCCGGCGTGCGGGTGAACGCGATCGCACCCGCGCTCGTGAAGACCGACATGGCACGCGCACTGTGGGAGCCGAACGAAGCGGCGATGGCACGTACGCACGCCCTCGGACGCCTCGGCGTACCCGACGACATCGCGTCGGGCGCGCTGTTCTTGATTTCCGATGCGTCCGCGTGGCTGACCGGCGAGGTGCTCGTGGTCGACGGCGGCGCCGGCGTGAGTGTGCGCGGCAGTTGACTGCAGTTCAGCGTCCGGTGGAATCGTTGCGGGTCCTGCGCTCGAGTGCCTGGACCAACCCGTCGACGTCGGCAACGGTGACGGTAAGCGCCGAGTGGCCCGACCGTCGCAGAACGCTGCCGACTTTCTCACGGAAGTGAACGCAGACACCAGCGGTGTCGTTGGTGCCAAACGTCAGTCCATCGTCGGCGAGCGACAACCGCGCGCCGATGGCCGTCCACCAGCGGTAGCCCGACGTGGTATGTGCACCCGCGATGTTGGTCAGTCGCGTCTCGAGACGGATGAAGCCGTAAGTGGCGATGAATCGACCGTCGTCGGTGAGCGTCACACCGTCCCTCGATGGCCGAACCCCGAACGGCAGCCACAGCGGAACGAACTTCTTGTCGGTCGCGTACAGGAAGACTTCGCTCACGACTCTCCCGTAGATCCGTCTCCTGTAAATCCGTCTCTTGTGAGTGCGCGATTCCGTCGCGGCCCGAACTTCGGGCTCGCGTCGTGACGCGTTTCGGGGGCCGATCTCGGCCGACCCCCGAACACGACTTTGCGCTTCGCTCGTGGACTCCCGGCGAGGCGGGAACGGCTCAGGCGATCTTGCGGTTGACGGTCTGCGTGGTGCCGGGCAGGTACGCCTTTCCGGCCTTGTCGACCATCTTCGCGAAATCGGTGTCGGAGTTGAGCGCCTCGAACCCGGCCTGGAGCTGCTGGATCGTCTCGGCCAGGCTGACCCACATGACGGCGCCGTAGTCGCCCGTCACGCCCACCGCGAACGAGGTCGGGCGGCCGGTGACTTTCTTGGCCTTCTGGGCCATCTCCACTCCGAGCTCGATTCCCGCCACCGTCGAACCCGGGGCGAGTGTGGCCCGTGCCGTCGAGGCGTAGTGGGCATCGATGCCGGCGGCGTCGGGATCGGCGTGCACCAACTGCATCAACATCTGGTCGGCGGCGTCGGTCGAGAGCAGGCCGGTCGCCTGCTCGACCAGGGCCATGTAGCCCGGGTCGGCCGCAAGCTTGGTCTCCGTGTCCTCGATGACGGCCAGGTCCGAGACCACCGAAGTCCACGCCATCGTCCCCATGGCCGGCGACATCGCCGATGTCCACAACGACGTGGAGACCGAGCTGATCTGGTTGATCTTCGCGGTCATGCTCAATGCCCATTCCATGACCTTGACGGGGCTCGCCACGCCGGGACGGACTGAGGTTGAGTACAGGTACATGCGGTTCTCCGATCGCAACGAAGGCGTCGCGCCTTGTGGAATGGAGCAGGGTGCTCCGAACGTCCGGACCCTCTCATCGCGCGCTTTCGTGTCACTTTCGCGCGAAGGCGGGGCCGAGCGGAATCAGGTCGTCGAGGCTTTGGAGTTGACCAGGACGCAACGTGACCGCACCGGCGTGGGCATTGCTACGCGCGTGATCAACGTTCTTCGTCCCCGCGAGCGCGGCGGTCACCCCCGGCTGGTGCAGGCACCATGCGATCGCCAGTTGCGACATCGTGAGGCCCCAGTCATCCGCCAAGGTTCGCAGCTGCTCGGCTACGGCGAGGCTCCGTTCGAGGCGACCCGGCGCGAAGATCCGGTCGAACAACGCACCCCACTCCTGCTGACCGCTGACATCGGTCTGCGCGGTGATCGCGCCGCTCAACAGCCCGTTTGCGACCGGCTCGTAGGCCACGCCGGCGATGCCCAGCTCGGCGCACGCGGCGAAATGCCGGCGACCTTCGAGATGGTCGATGAGCGACAGCCCATCCTGCACCACGTCCACCGGCCGTATGGCGTACGCCCGACGAACGTCTGCAATGGCGAAGTTGGAAAGGCCGATCGCGCGCACCAAGCCCTGCTCGGCAAGTTCCGCCATCGCCGTCCACGTCTCCTCCAGCGGTACGTCATCCCAGGGTGCGTGGACGAAGTACACGTCCAGCACACCACGTTGCAGCCGCTTCAACGTCTCGCGGCAGGCACGATGCACGTCGGCGCGCAGCAGCGTCGTGCGCCACGGCGAGACCTTCGAGGCCACCTGCATCTCGGGGAGCGACGCCAGGGCCGGTCCGAG
>DATCCI010000290.1:0-3315 GCA_036511415.1 Acidimicrobiia bacterium | reverse complement strand
ACTCGTACTGGAAGCCCGGCCAGTACACGTCGTTCTCCGGCTACGAAGGCGTTCCCCAGGGGAACATCCACTTCGCCGGCGAGCACTGCTCGCAGGACTTCCAGGGCTTCATGGAGGGCGGCGCGTCAGAGGGCATTCGCGCGGCGAAGGAGATCCTCGCCGCGATCTAGCCGCTTCCCGACGAGGTAGGCTTGCCGGCGGTGAAGGTCCTCGTCGTCGGCACCGGCGGTGTCGGCGCGGCCGTCGCGGCCGTCGCCCGCCGACGTGACTTCTTCGAGCGGATCACGCTCACCGACTTGAATCCGGAACGCCCGCGCGCCCTCGTCGCGGCGCTCGGAGACGACCGGTTCGCCGAGGCGACCGTCGACGCCTCCGACCCCGCGTCACTGGCGCAGGCGATCCGGGCGAGCGGCGCCGACGCAGTGCTGAACGCGACCGACCCGCGCTTCAACCCGCAGATCTTCGCGGCAGCGTACGAGGCCGGCTGTACGTACCTCGACATGGCGATGACGCTCTCCGAGCCCCACCCGGACCGCCCCTACGAAGAGGCACACGTCAAGCTCGGCGACAGGCAGTTCGCCGAGCACGAGCACTGGGTCGACCGCGGGCTGCTCGCGCTCGTGGGCATGGGCGTCGAGCCCGGGCTCTCTGACGTCTTTGCGCGGTACGCCGCCGACCACCTCTTTGCCACGGTCGACGAGATCGCGGTGCGTGACGGCGCCAACCTCGTGGTCGACGGATACGACTTCGCACCGACGTTCTCGATCTGGACGACGATCGAGGAATGCCTCAATCCGCCGCTCGTCTGGGAACGCGACCGCGGCTTCTACACGACCGAGCCCTTCTCGGAGCCGGAGCGCTTCGACTTCCCGGAGGGGATCGGCGTCGTCGAGTGCGTGAACGTCGAGCACGAGGAGGTCGTGCTCGTGCCTCGGGCGCTCGAGTGTCGGCGGGTCACTTTCAAGTACGGCCTCGGCGACGAGTTCATCGACGTGCTGAAGACCCTGCACAAGCTGGGCCTCGACTCGACCGAGCCCGTGCGCGTGCGCGGGCTGGACGTCGCGCCCCGAGACCTCGTCGCGGCGGCGCTGCCGGATCCGGCGACGCTCGGCGATCGGATGCACGGCAAGACGTGCGCCGGCACCCTTGTCACGGGAACTGACAGCGACGGCGTCCCGAAAGCCGCGTACCTCTACCACGTTGCCGACAACGAGCAGACGATGCGCGAGTACGGACACCAAGCAGTCGTCGTCCAAACCGCTCTCAACCCGGTGATCGCGCTCGAGCTGCTTGCGACGGGAGCATGGTCAGGCGTAGGCGTGCTCGGCCCAGAGGCGTTCGACGCCGTGCCCTTCCTCGATCTGCTTGCCGACTACGGGGAGGCGCACGGCGTCGTCCACGGCGACCCGCGCGTCTAGCCCGCCGAACCGCTACCCCTCGAGACCGCTCGACGAGACGCGCTCCGGGCTGATCTTGACCGTGACGCGCTCCTCGCCTTCCTTGCGCCAGGGGTACTCGTCCTGGCCGAGGTACTTCTTCGCGAGCTTGTCGATCTGCGGGTCGGCTCCGTCTGACGTCAGCTCGACCTTGCCGTCGACAGCGACCCATTTGTACGCGTCCTGCGGGTCGATGACGAGCAGCGAGGCACGCGGATCCTTCTGGAGGTTGCTCGGCTTCTTACGGCCGAGCGCGGTGTTGAACATCGGGATGCCGTCCTCGACGTCGACCCAGACGACGGTCGAATGGGGAGACCCGTCCTCGCGGAGCGTCGTGACGACGCCGACAAACGGGTTCTCCAGGAACTCCAGCTGCTTCTCGCTCAATTTCGACATCGGTGCCTCCTCGTCGGGTTTCTCCGCCGTTGACGTTACCTGCAGGCGACGGCCCTCATCCAGGCCCGGCTTGTTGCCGATCCTGCCGATATGCGCCTCGCGCTCGCGGTCATCGTCGTCGGGATCCTGGGCGCCGCCTTCGTCTATCACGAGCGGCGTTCCGCGCTCGAGCACCAGCTCGGCTCGGCGGCGAGTCAGCTCGCCGACCGGCACGTCCGGGTGCATTGCCAGGGCCTCACCGGCGAGCTGCTCGACGTGACCGCCGAGGCGGGCACCGTGCAGTTCGACGCGAACGGCGACCCCGCGGACGTCACGAACCTCAAGCGGCCCATCTGCAACGCGCTGCGCCGCTTCCCGCACGACGTCAAGAGTCGCTCCTACGCCTGCGTGCTCGCGCAGGCCGACTGCCCGCGCGCGATCTTCGAGGACGTGCTCGCGGTGCACACGCTGGCCCATGAGTCGTGGCACCTGCGCGGGAACACGAACGAGTCGCTGACCGAGTGCCACGCGCTGCAGACGACGGCGTTCGCGGCAACGCTCCTCGGCGCCGACGCCCAGGCCGCGCAGGCCACGGCGACCTACGCGCTGCTGCGCCTCTATCCCAATCTGCCCGACGTGTACAAGACGTTCGAGTGCGTGAACGACGGGTCGATGGACCTGAGGCCCACCGACCCGCACTGGCCCTAGACCATTCTCACCCGACCGAGGTCGGGATGTTCGCGATCTTGCCGCTCGAGATGTCCTTCGCGATCTGCTGCACCTTCTTGACATCCGCCTTGGGAACCTTCGGGCTGATCTTGCCGAGACCCACGCCGTTGTTCGCGAGGTTGAACACCGCGTTCGTGCCGCCCGCGAACTTGCCGGCGAGCACTTGCTGGATCGTCGAGTACACCGACGTATCGACACGCTTCATCGCGCTCGTCAGCACCTGGGCGCCGAGGTACGACTGGTCGGCGTCGACGCCGATCCCCCAGACGCCTTTCTCTTTCGCGGCGTCGAGCGCGCCGAGCCCGCATCCGCCCGCAACCTGGAACACGATCGTCGCGCCTGCCGAGATCTGGTCGAGGGCCGCCTGCTTGCATTTCGCCTGGTCGACCCAGTCCTGCGAATACGTGTTCAGCAGCTTGACTCCCGGGTCGGCCTTCTTCGCGCCTGCTTGATAGCCGGCGATGTAGCGGTCGACGGGCGGCTGCTTCTGGCCTCCGACCGAGCCGATCGTCGCGTGCGCGCCTTTCGGCTTCTCGACGAGCCCTGCGAGATAGCCCGCGAGATACCCGACCTCCTGTTCCTTGAAGATGAGGCCCTCGACGTTCTTCGGCTTTCCGGCGAGCGTCGTCTGGTCGACGTCGATGATCGCGAAGTGCGTCTTCGGGAACTGCTTGGCGACCTTGGCGAGCGCCGCCGCCTGGTCGAAACCGACCGAGACGACGAGATCGGCACCGTTGCGCGCGGCCTGCGCGAGATTCGGGATGTACGCCTGCGA
>DATCCI010000289.1:0-11895 GCA_036511415.1 Acidimicrobiia bacterium | reverse complement strand
CCGGCTCTCGGGCGACGACGACGAGCTCGTCGACCGAGTCGCCTTCGACGACGAACCGCTTCTCGCCCGAGAGCACCGCCTGGCCCCCGTCGACGACGACAGTCGCGGTGACCGACGCGGGGTCGAACGAGCCCCGCCGCTCGGCGACCGCCAGCGCGCCGGAGCAACCGCCGGACGCGACCACGCCGCAGAAGCGGGCGCGCTGCTCCGCGGTGCCGGTCTCGCGCACCGCGGGGACGAACTGCGTCACCGTCGCGAGGAGCGGACCGGGCGCGATGACCCGCCCGATCTCCTCCGCGAGGATGCCGGCTTCGATCATGCCGAGACCGATGCCCCCGTCGGATTCGGGAATGGTGAGGCCGGACCAGCCCAGCCCGGTGAGCGTTGCCCAGAGCGCGTCGGGACGAATCCCGTCGTCGACGACGCGGCGCGCGAGGCCGACCGGGCTCTCTTTCGCCAGCACGGCGCGCATCGAGTCGCGTAGCTCGTCTTGATCGGCGGTGAACTCGAGCTCCATGGCGTCCGGACTCGTTCGGTCGGGTCGGTCGGATCAAATCGGAGTCAGGTTAGGAGCTTGGCGATCTCGTCGACCAAAGCGCGCCGGTCGACCTTCTCGCCGACCGTCAACGGCAGCGCGTCGACGACGTGCACGGCGTCGGGAAGCTTGTACCGCGCGATGTGCGGGGCGGCGAAATCGCGCAGATCGGCGAGCGACGGCGGTCGCTCCCGGTCGCGCGGGACGACGGCCGCGACCCCGATCTCACCCATGACGTCGTCGGGGCGCGGAACCACCGCCACGGCCGCGACCGAGGGATGCGTGGAAAGGACGCTCTCGATCTCGACCGGATAGACGTTGTAGCCGCCGCGCACGTACATCTCCTTGCTCCGGCCGACCAGCCGCAGCCGGCCGCGATCGTCGACCCAACCGAGGTCGCCGGTGCGTACGAAACCGTCGGCCGTGAACGCGGCGCGGGTCTGCTCGGGATCGCGCCAATAGCCGGACATGACGGCGGGCGAGCGCAGGCACACCTCGCCGACGTCGGCATCGGCGACGGGCCGGCCCGCGCCGTCGCGGAGCGACACGTCAACGCTCGCGTGCGGTCGACCGACACTGATGATCGCGTCCTCGTCGGGGTCGTCGAACGCGGTGCCGAGCCCGATGCCGGCTTCGGTGCACGAATAGCGCGTGGCGAGTCGCGCGCCGAATCGTCGGCGCGCCTCGTCGGCGAGCCCGGGCGTGATCGGGCCGCCGCCCGCGATGATGTATTGCACCGATGACAGGTCGAATTCGTCGAACGAGGGATCGCGCAACATGAGCGCGAGCTGCGTCGGCACGCCCGCGACCGTCGTCATGTGCTCGCGGGCCAGCAATTCCAGCGCCGGCCGCGCGTGCCAGCGTTCCATGATGAACGTCGTACCGCCCCGCCGTAGGCTTCCTGCGAGCTTGGTCATGAACCCGAGGTGCGCGAACGACGTGCCACTGAACGACCGGCCGCCGCCGTCCCAGGTGTCGCCGACGTCGGTCTGCGTGATGAACGCAAGCTGGCGGGTGCAGTACAGGGCGCCCTTGGGGAGACCGGTCGTTCCCGATGTGAAGATGATCGCCACCGGGCGTTCGGGATCGCGCGCCAGTGTCGGCGGTGCCTCGCCCCGCGTCCGGAGGTCGTCGAGCACGGTCTCGGCGGAGGCGGAGGGCGGCGCGGTCTCGGAGGTGACGACCACGCGCGGTCCGGCGACGGCGAGGATCGCTTCGCGTTCACGTTCCGACAGCCGGTCGTTCACGCCGGCGGTGATCGCTCCGAGCTTGGATGCGCCGGCATACGTCAAGAGGTACTCCGGTCCGGCGGGCAGGACGAGCGCGACGACGTCGCCCGTCTTCACACCGCGCGCCGAGAGCCCGACCGCGACTTCGTCGGAGAGACGATCGACGTCGGCGTACGACAGTGACCAGCCGAGCGGTGTGACGTAGGCGGTACGATCCGCGAAGCG
This sequence comes from Acidimicrobiia bacterium, assembly GCA_036511415.1. Taxonomy (GTDB): domain Bacteria; phylum Actinomycetota; class Acidimicrobiia; order IMCC26256; family PALSA-610; genus PALSA-610. Next base: position 9,906 of record DATCCI010000289.1, on the reverse strand, counting down.
GCGGGCCGCTTCCGCGATCGTCCAGGGCAGGCCCGGGAGAGACATGGCCGAAGCGTACAAGTCGTCCCGCCGAGCGACCGGCCGCCGCGACGTCGCGGCTCCGCCCGGTACACCTGCCGCCACGAGGGAGCTGCGGGCCCAAGGTCGAAAGACGATGCGCAAGCTGCTCGACGCGGGGATGCGCGTGTTCGCAGAGCGCGGCTTCCACGCCGCCCGCGTCGACGACATCGTGCGCGCCGCGCGCACATCGCACGGAACGTTCTATCTGTACTTCGCGAACAAGGAAGAGTTGCTGCGCGCGCTCGCCATCCAATGCGCGCACGAGATGGGCGCGCTGGCGGGCGGTCTCGGCGAGATCACGGGCGACGAGAAGGGCTCGGTCGAGTTGCACCGTTTCCTCGAGACCTTCTTCGCGACGTACGCGCGGTTCGGGCCCGTGCTGCGGGCGTGGATGGAGGGCAACGTCGAGGATCGCGAGACGAGCCGGCTGGGCGTGGTCGCCTTCACCGACATCGCCGCCGCGCTCGGCTCTCGCATGCGCGCGGCCGGAGCCAGTGGCGACGCGGCGTCGGTCTCCGCGCTCATGGCCCTGCTCGAGCGATTCGCGTACTTCTTGGTGTCGCGCCAGCTCGAGTTCGACTCCGACACGCTGTTCCACACGGTCACCCGGGTCGTGCACCGCGGCTTCTTCGGCGCGTCCCTCGCGGCCTAGTCCGGACCGGCTCCCTCGAGGGCCGGGCCGCCCGCGGCGGCTTCGGAAGCGTCAACGGCCGACGGAAACCGCGTCGAGAGGTAGATCGCCTTCGTCGCTCCGAGCAGCGGGATCGCGAAGAGCCCGCCGACGAGCCCGCCCGCGGCGACGCCGACGAGCGCGGCGACCATCGTCGCGGGCGGCGAGAGGCGCACGGCGCGACCGATGATCAGCGGCTGCAGGACATGGTTCTCGAGCTGCTGGTACACGAGAAAGATGGCGAGCGCGACCAACCCGACCCCCGCGCCCTGCGTGACCGCGAGCAGCACGAACACCGCGCCGCCGAGGAAGCCGCCGATCTGCGGGATCGGATTCGTGATCGCGACCCACACCGCGATCAGCGGCGCGAGCGGGACGTCGAGAACCAGTGCCCCCGTGAGCATCACGACCCCGGCAAGCGCGGCCACGAGCAGCGTGCCCGCGATGTAGCGGCCGACCACCTCGTAGACGAGACGTCCGATCCGATCGGCGTCGGCGCGCCGGCGCTCGGGCACGAGTCGGCGCACGCTCCCGACGAGGAGCTCCCCGTCGAGCACGATCGTGATCGCGAGCAAGATCGTGAACAGGGCGGCGGCCACGCCGTCGGCGACCGCGCCGGCGGCGCTCTCGATCGGCTTGGAGTTCGCGCTCAGGTTCTTCGGCACGTCGTTCAACCACTTCTGCACCTTGTCGGACGCGTTGGCTGCGCGCAGGCGGGGTCCGACGACCGGCAGGCGGCCGAGATCCTTGACGGTCTGCGGGATCTGCTTGTTGAAGTCGCGTACCTCGCGGATCGTGGGCACCGTGATCAGCGCGACGACGACGGCGATGAACAGCGCCGTCGCGACCAGCACGACGCCCGCCGCGGTGCGGCGATGCCATCCGGTACGTCGCTTGAGCGCCTCGACGAGCGGGTTCAGCGCGAGCGCCAGCAGCGTCGCCAGCGCGAGCGACGACAGGGTGCGGGGGATGGACCGGATGAACCAGACCGCGATCACGAAGAGCGCGACGGCGACGGCCAGCGGGATCGCCGAGCGCGGGTCGAGGTCGACGCCGCCGTTCGGGGGTGAGTCGGCAGTCGTCGAGGGTCCGAGAGCGGGGGACGCCACGTCGGTATCGTACGAGCCGATGGTCGATACCGCGCGCACGCTCCGGGTGCGACTATCGGTTCGCTCCGCGCTGGCGCTCGTGTTCGCGCTGGGCGTCACGTTCTTGTTCCTCGAGATCGCGCGCGACGCCGAGCGGGTGATCGCGTGGGCGCTCTCGGCGATGGCGATCGCGGCTCTCGTCCACCCCGCCATCGCCTGGCTGGCGCACTTCCGCTTCGTGCCCCGCGCCATCGCCGTGCTGATCGCCGCGCTCGTCATGCTCGGCACCATCGGGTTCTTGGGCTACAAGATCGTGAACGACGTGTCCGACGCGATGAGCAGCCTGCAACAAGCCGCGCCGCAACGCGCGGCCGAGTTGGAGAAGAACTCCGAGTTCTTCCGTGAGATCAAGCTGAAGGAACGGGTCACCAACCTCGTCGACGCGATCCCGCAGCGTCTGGCCGGCGGTGCGACTCCCGACGTGATCAAGTCGGCGGCGTCGCGGGGGGTGGCGTTCCTCGCCGGGCTCATCCTCACGATCTTCTTCGTGCTGTACGGGACCCGGATCATCGAAGGTGGTCTTCGCCTCATCGACGACGACGCCGTGCGCCGGCGAACCGAGTACGTGATCCGGGACGGATCGCGCCGCGCGCTCTTCTTCGCTCGGGTGAAGCTCTGGGAGGCACTCGTCGAGGCGTTGGCGGCGTTTGCGATCGCCCGTGCTGCGGGGGTGCCGGGCGCGGCCGCGCTCGCGGTGTGGGTCGGTCTCTGGAGCTTCCTGCCGATCGCAGGTGTGATCATCGGCGGTCTGCCGATCGTCATCTTCGCCGGCGCGCACACGCTGACGCGGGCGCTCGTCGTCGCCGGGTGCTTCGCCGTGATCCTGGGGTGCGACTGGTGGGTGAACCGCTGGCTCGAACGGCGCACGGTGCACGTGGGCTCGTTCGCGATCGTGCTCGCCGCATTCGGCGGGCTCGAGCTCTACGGGCTCAACGGCGCGCTGTTGTTCGTGCTGGGCGCGGTGCTCACAGTGTCGATCATCAGTGAGATCGGACCGGAGGAGGTCGCCGAGGTGCTCGCGTCGACGCCGTCCGGGTCCGCGTCGGCGCCCGCGCCCGCGCCGCCGCCCGGCCCGTCCGGCTGACGGTCAGGCGCCGAGGATGACGGTGCTCGCCGACGAGAACCAGCCGCCGGTTCCGTTCACGCACGCGAGTTGCGCATTCTCGACCTGTCGGCCATGCGCCTCGCCGCGGAGCTGGCGCGTCGCCTCCACGAGCAGGAACATTCCCCGCATGCCGGGGTGGCAGTGCGACAGGCCGCCTCCGTCGGTGTTCGTCGGCAGCGCGCCACCGAGGCGGAGCCGGCCGTCGGCGACGAACGGTCCGCCTTCGCCCGGCCCGCAGAATCCGAGCGCCTCGAGGCTCGCGAGCACCATGTGGGTGAACGCGTCGTAGATCTCGCAGACATCGATGTCGTCGGGCGTGACGCCGGCGCGGGCGAACGCGTGCTGCGCGCTTTGCACGGCAGGTGAGCGGGTGAAGTCCTCCCACTCGCTCATCGTCGTATGACTCGTCGCCTCGCCCGTTCCCAGCACCCATACGGGCTTCTTCGCGAGGTCGCGCGCCCGCTCCTCGGTGGTGAGCACGACCGCGCCGCCGCCGTCGCTGCGGATGCAGCAATGGAGCTTGGTCAGCGGATCGGCCATCATCCGACTGCTGTTCACCTCGTCGATGGTGATCGGGTCGCGGTAGTAGGCCTCGGGGTTGAACGAGGCGTTGTAACGGGTGCTGACCGCGATCTCCGCGAGCTGCTCGACGGTCGTGCCGAATTCGTGCATGTGCCGGCGCGTCGCCATCGCGTACTTCGAGATGAGCGTGTGACCGAACGGCACGTCGAACTGGATCGGGCCCCGGCCGCCGAAGCCCAGGTTCGCGGTGCGCCGGCGCGCCTTCAGGTCGGCGCGGGTGGTCGAGCCGTACGCGAGCACGACCACCTCGGCGTGACCGGCGAGGATCGCCGCGGTCGCGTGTTCGACCATGAACTCCCACGTGGAGCCGCCGACGCCGGTGCCGTCGACCCAGGTGGGCCGGAGCCCGATGTACTCGGCGATCTCGATGGGGGCGAGCATTCCCATGCCGCTGGACCCGAAGCCGTCGATATCGGCTTTCGTGAGGCCGGCGTCGGCGATCGCGCGCGATGCGGCCTGATAGTGCAGCTCGAAGGGTGTCCTGGTGTCGACGCGCCCGATGTCCGACAGCGCGGCGCCGACGATTGCGACTCTCCCGGTGCCCGCCATCAGCGCAGGTTCCACTCCACGCGCTTGCCGGACGCGAACATCTTCTGTCCCTCGCTGATCGATTCCTGGTTCGTTCCCATGGCCACGAACGCGTAGCCGAGCCGGACGGCCTCGCGCTGGGGCATCGAGCGTGTCGACCAGAGGGCACGCACGGTGCCCTCGATCGCCAGCCGGGGTTGCGACGCGATGATGGCGGCGATGTCGCGGGCGCGCGCCGCGAGGTCGGGGCCGGAAACGACCTCGCTGACCATGCCGATCTGGTGCGCACGCTGCGCCGACATCCGTTCGTAGTTACCCAGGAGCGAGAGCCGCATGATCTCCGGGAAGGGCGTGATGCCCGCCATGTGGATCGGCTCGAACGCCGCGGTCATGCCGTAGGTGACGTGGGGATCGAAGAACGTCGCGTGTTCGGCCGCGACGATGAACTCGACCTCGCCGAGCATGTAGAACGCACCGCCGCAGGCCATTCCGTTGACGGCCGCGATGACGGGTTTCCAGAGATCGCACGACTTGGGTCCGATGTTGTCGCCCGGGTCGTTGAACATGAACGGCGTGCCACCCCCGCCGACGACGTCGGGGTCGGTCGTCGCGTCGCCCTCGCCGCCCATCTGCTCCATGCGGTCGATGCCGGTGCAGAACGCCTTGTCGCCGGCACCGGTGAGCACGATGCAGCGCACCGGGTCGTGCCGGCGCAGCGCGCGCCACAACCTGTGCAGCTCGCGTTGCATCAAGGAGTTGAACGCGTTGTGCACGCTCGGACGGTTCAGGGTGACGACGGCGACTCCGTCGTCACCCTCGTCGTAGTCGAGGGTCTCGAAGTCGGGGACGGTCATGCCCGCCGCTGGGCGTCGATCCCCGGATTCTCGCTCCGGAAGACGTAGCGGTTGACGATGCGGCCGATGTCGGCCGGATCCCACTGCTTCGGCTTGCCTTCCTTGTCGGTGGCGAGGAACTGCTCGCCCATCTCCCACGGACGGTAGAGGGCGAGGTTGTTGCCGACGAGCCGGAACACCTGACCGGTGACGTGCAGCGCCTGGTCGGACGCGAGCCAGACGACCGCGGGCGCCGAGTTGCCCGGGTTCATCGCCTCGAACTCGGTGTAGTCCTCGGGATTCTTGACCTCGATCTTCATCGCCTGCGCGACCATACGCGTGGCGCCGCCGGGACCGATGCAGTTCGCGCGTACGCCGTAACGGCTCAGCTCGAGACTCGCGATGACGGTCATCGCGGCGACGCCCGCCTTGGCCGCGCCGTAGTTGATCTGACTGGCCTGACCCTGGAGGCCGGCGCTCGACACGGTGTTGATGATCGCGGCGCGGGGCTGGCGGCCTTCCTTCGACTCGTTGCGCCAATACGCCGAGGCGTGGTGCATCGTGTTGAAGGCTCCGTACAAGTGCACCTTGATGACCGAGTCGAAGTCCTCGGGCGACATCGAGAACATCATCTTGTCGCGCAGGATGCCGGCATTGTTGACCAGTACGTCGAGCCGGCCGAACGCGTCGATCGCCGAGCCGATGATGTTCTTGGCGCCCTCGAAGTCGGCGACGCTGTCGTAGTTGGCGACGGCCTCACCGCCCCGCTTGTTGATGATCTCCACGACCTCGTCGGCGGCTCGCTTGTCGGAACCTTCACCGCTGACGGATCCGCCGAGGTCGTTGACCACGACCTGGGCGCCGTGGTCGGCGAGCATGATCGCTTCGCCGCGCCCGACACCGTTGCCCGCACCGGTGACGATGGCCACCTTGCCGTCGAGCATTCCCATTTGCGCGTTCCCCCTGCTGAAAAGAAAACTGACGTCGGCGTCACCGTAGCGCGGGCCGAAAAGCGCGTGCCAAGGGCGAAGAGGAGAGACGTGGGTCGTCTGCAGGACAAGGTCGCGATCATCACCGGCGCCGGGCAGGGCATCGGCCTCGCGTACGCGCAGCGGTTCCTCGACGAAGGAGCCAAGGTCGTGGTCGCCGAGATCAACGAGGAACGGGCGGCCGCGGGCATGAAGACCCTCGAGGGCAAGGGTGACGCCGTCTTCGTGCCCACCGACATCTCCGACCCCGACTCGGCTCAGGCCTGCATCGACAAGGCGGTCGCGGCGTTCGGCACCGTGCACATCCTCGTGAACAACGCCGCGCTCTACTACGACATCGACAACTTCGATCCGAGCTTCGAGTACCTGAAGAAGGTGTTCTCGGTCAACCAGTTCGGCGCGTGGCTGATGGTGCGCGCCGCGGCTCCGGTGATGGCGAAGCAGCAGTACGGGCGGGTGATCAACCAGTCGTCCGGCGCGGCCTACGCGTATTCGTTCCCCACCTTCGGCGACGAGTTCACGGGCCTGGGCAACTACAGCTACTCGATCACGAAATGGGGCATCGTCGGCCTCACCAAGTTCATGGCCGCGCAACTGGGCACGTGGAACATCACCGTCAACTGCATCGCGCCCGGCGTCACGATGACGGAAGCGACCAAGAAGATCGTCCCCGACTTCTTCATCGAGGGAATGACCGCGCAGACCGCGATGAAGTCGACGCTCGAGCCCGAGGATCTTGCCGGCGCGTGCGTGTTCTTCGCGAGCGACGATGCCAAATTCGTCACCGGCCAGACGCTGGTCGTCGACGGCGGCCTCGCGATGCCCGCCTGAGCTACGGGCGGCCGAGGATCTCGCCGTGGAGCACGGCGAACCACGCGTCGGCATGCCCGGCCCAGCGGCGCCAACCGTCGGCCATCGCCTCGAGCTCGGCGCGAGTTGCGAAACCCTCCTGCTCGGCTTGCTCGGCGATCGCGGACGTCGTCATGCGGTCGGCCCACGACCCAGCCCACCAGGCGCGGTCGTCGGGTGTCGCGAAGCACCACACCGAAGCACCCGGCTGCACGTCGGAGAATCCCGCCGCGTGGGCCCAGGCCAAGAGCTTGCGGCCGGCGTCGGGCTCGCCGCGATTGTGGCGCGCGATCACGCGATACAACTCGAGCCAGCGGTCGATCTCGGGTTCTTCGGGATACCAACGGTAGGCGCCGTAGTCGCCGTCGCGTGCCGCGACGACTCCGTCGGGTTTGCAGACCCTCCGCATCTCGCGCAGTGCGCCGATCGGATCTGGTAGGTGCTGCAGCAGCTGGTGCGCGTGCACGACGTCGAACGACGCGTCGCCATAGTCGAGGGCGTACACGTCTCCGGGTGCGAACTCGACGTTGCGGATCTCGGTCGCGGCCTCGCGGGCTTGGATGATCACCTCTGCCGACGCGTCGATCCCGACGACGCTCCCCGGTTTCACGCGGCGGGCGATGTCGACGGTGATCGTCCCCGGTCCGCAGCCGACGTCGAGCACCAGGGTTCCGGGAACGAACCGAGACGCGACGTACGCCGCGGAGTTCTCGACGGTGCGCCAGCGATGCGATCGCAAGACGCTCTCGTGGTGTCCATGGGTGTAGGTCATGCAGCCATGATCCCATGTCCGATCAGCCGGTCGGGCGAACGCGACGGCGCGCGCGGCCGGAGGTTCGTCGTGGTTCGGGGGTGTTGCCGCGGTTCGTAGCGTGCCGACCTTTGGTAGGTTCTCGACGCGTGAGACGGCAGCTCGGTTGGCGATCGTCGCGAACGCGGAGCTTGTCGATGGCATCGATCGTGCTCGCCGCCGTCGCGGTGGGGGGTTGTGGTGGCTCGGGCGCCGCCGCCAAGTCTCCGAGCGGTTCCGGCGCCGGCCCGTCGACCGGCGCGCCGACCGCTGCGCAATTGGCGGAGGCGCGTCGGCTGATCAATCCGAACGGCGCCGCGCAGGCGCCGAAGGCTGCGCAGGTCGATTGCGTCGCGCGGGTCGTGGTGCAGAACTCGACGGTCGACGAGATCGCAAACGACATGGCGCAGATCCCCGACAAGGATCTGCGCCAGTTGGTGATGACCGACTATCTCCACTGTGCGTACGACTACGTGCTCGACCTGTACATGCGATTCGCGCCCGCGGGGCTGAGCGCGTCCGAGCTCGCGTGTATCCGTTCGAAGTTCACCCAGCTGGACACCGGCCGCCTGGCCGAGGTGATGGTCGAAGACCCCGACGCGGGATATACGGGACCGTTGGTGATCCAGGCCTGCGAGTCGGGGTCGCCGACGAACCCGCTGCAGAACGGCACCATCCCGAACATGGGCGGTAGCTGACGCCGTGGCGCTCGCGCGAACCGAGATACTGACCGCCTCGGGCGTCGTGAAGTCGTACCGGACGGATGCGGAGGTCGTGCACGCGCTCGCGGGTATCGACCTCGTTGTTCGCGCCGGGGAGTTCCTCGCCGTGACCGGACCGTCGGGTTCGGGCAAGACGACCCTCCTCAATTGTCTGTCGGGCCTCGACGACATCGATGAAGGTTCGATCGTGATCGAAGGCGTCGACCTGGCCTCGGCCGACGACGCGACGCGCACGGAGCAGCGCGCGTCTTCGATGGGGTTCGTGTTCCAGGCGGCGAACCTATTGCCGGTGTTCACCGCGGTCGAGAACGTCGCGTTGCCTCTGGTGCTGGCGGGCGTGTCGCGCAAGCAGGCACGCCAGACCGCCGGTTCGGAGCTCGGACGTGTCGGTCTCGGCGATCGATTGGCACATTTCCCGGCGCAGCTGTCGGGTGGCGAGCAGCAGCGCGTCGCGATCGCCCGCGCGTTCGCGAAAGGACCCCGCATCGTCTGGGCCGACGAACCCACCGCCAATCTCGACACCAAGACCGCCGCTCAGGTGATCGGCCTGTTGCGCGAACTGCATGCCGATGGCGTGACGCTCATCTTGGTGAGCCACGACGGAGAGCTCGCCGGTCAGGCGGATCGCCGTATCGAGGTCCGCGACGGTCGTATCGTGACCGAACCGCACGGCTAGGTCGCCCGTGACACTGTGGCTGTTGGCCGCCGCCGGGTTCGCCGGTCTGCTCCCCTTCGTCCACGGCGCTTGGGCCAAGCCCGGCGTGCGGCAACTGGCGTGGCGTTCCTGCACGAGGCGACCCCGACAGGCTTTCGCGGTCGTGCTGGGCGCGGTGCTCGCGACCGCCATCGTGACGAGCGCGAGCGTCGTCGGTGACTCGCTGCGCGCATCGGTACGACGCTCCGCGGTGACGCAACTCGGTCCGGTCGACGAGGAGATCGTCGGTGTCGGGCTCGACCGCGGCCCGGCCATCGAATCGGCAGTCGATCGAGCGCGGCTCTCCGACACCGACGGGACGCTCCCGCTCGTCGCCTTGCTCGCGACGGTACGCGGCCGCGATTTCATCCCCCGAGTCGCGCAGGCGCAGGTGGTCGAGATCGACTTCGCGCGGGCCGAACGCTTCGGCAACAATCCGTCGGCCACGGGGATCAGTGGACCCACTCCGACCGACGGCACCGCGGTGATCAGCGCGGATCTATCGGCGGCGATCGCGATCAAGCCCGGCCACCGGGTCACGATCTCTGCGTTCGGTACCGAGCGGACGTTTCGAGTCGCGCGCGGGTTGCCGCGCCTGGGCGTCGCGGGTCTCGCGACCCCGCTCTCGCCTCCCGGTAGCGCGTCACTCAATCTGTTCGTTCCGCCGGGCACGTTCGCCTCGATGCTGGCGGCTTCCGCGAACGAGCCCGCCGGCGCACAGGCGATCCCGCTCTCGATCGTCGCGATCTCGAACACGGGCCGCGAGTCGGGCGATGCGCGCAAGAGCGCGGCAGTGACGAGCGAGCTGCGCGCCGCCACGGCAGCTCTCGACACCGTGATTCACCCGGTCAAGCAGCAGTTGCTCGACGATGCCGATCATCGGAGCCGGTCCTTCACCGACCTGTTCCGCGCGTTCGGGATCTTCGGTGCGCTGAG
>DATCCI010000288.1:0-2255 GCA_036511415.1 Acidimicrobiia bacterium | reverse complement strand
GGTCGCCCCGATCTGTCGCACACGCTTTCCGCTCTTGTGGACGTGATACCCGCGCTTCGATGTCTCCCGGGTTGCCTGCCACGTGCGGGGGTGGAGGAGTTGGAACCAGTTGAGGGTACGCAACGAGGCCGCGTGCGCCGCCGACGCGTCGTCGTCGACGAGCACGAGGAAGGGGATCCGCTCCTCGCGGGCGAAGGCCTCGGCGTAACGCCGGTCACCCGTTCCGACCGCGACGACGTCGGCACCCAGGGTCTGGATCTCGTCGTAGCGCTCACGCAACTGCGCGGCATGTTCGCGGCAGTGCAGTCAACCGAAGTGGCGCAGGAACACCAACACGATGGGCTGGTCGCGCCAGAGATCGCCGAGGCGGTGGTGCACACCGGTGCCGTCGGCGAGCGACGTCTCCGAGAGGGCGGCGAGATCCACGGCCGGGAGCCTAACCCGGCCTCCTGCTCGTCAGCTTCGGCAGCCCGGCGAGGTCACGGCAGGCGCGAATCGCGAGCGCGACGATCGTGAGCGTCGGGCCGTAGCCGGTCGACGTGGGGAACACCGACGAGTCGGTGCACACCATGTTGTCGACGTCGTGGAACCGCTGCCACGGGTCGACAACGCTCGTCGCCGGATCGTCGCCCATGCGGCACGTGCCCATGATGTGCCGCGACATCGACGCGCTCCGGCGTCCGGCGCGGGCGCCCTCGAGCGGCGGCGAGGTCGCGGCGAAACTCGATGTCGCGCCGGCCTCGCGCATCACGGCCTCGAGCCTCGGTGCGTAATAGCGCGACGCGACGACTTCGTGCGGGTGCACGTCGTACGTCGCCCGTCCGGCCGGGAAGCCGTGCACGTCGCGAACCGACGGATCGAGGTCGATCCGGTTCGTGGCCTGCGGCAGGTCTTCGCCCTGGATCGTGAACGCCCACATTCGATCGCGCATCGAGGAGTCGAGCATCTCGCGCGTGTGCGCGATGCCGGGCGAGGTGTACACACCTTCCATGACCGGGCTCCCGCCACCGCCGTGCTCGGTCAACCCGCCCCGGAAGTAGGGGAGTCCGTGTGCGCGCGCGAACTCGCGCACGTCGGCGTCGACGATCATGTGATCGTCGTGCAGGTGCGTGACCGATCGTCCGCGGTGGCCGTGCAGCCGGAACGGGAACCGGCCGATCACGAACGTCTGGAAGTGGTACATGAGATACCGCCCGATGAGACCGGAACCGTTTGCCACCTCCGACCGGAGGAGCAATCGGGGTGTTTCCCACGCGCCGCCCGCGACCACGACGACCCGCGCGCTCACCTCGTGGCCGTTGCCGTCGAGGTCGAGGTAGCGCACACCGCGCGCCTGCTTGCCGGCCGCGTCGAGCAGCACACGCTCGACGTAGGAATCGGCGCGGATCTCGCAGCGCCCGGTGCGCAGGGCGTTGCGCAGCGGCGCGATCGGATCGCCCTTGGCTTCGATCGGGCACCCGTAGTACGCGCAGAAGCCGCAGTTGTTGCACGCGGGTCGTCCGTCGTACGGCACCGAGTTCACGCCCGTGGGGGCGCGGTAGGGGTGCAGGCCGAGGCGGGTCGCGGCACCGGTTGTGAGCACCGCACCGAACATGTCGGCGCCGGGTGGCATCGGATACGGGCCGCTCCGCCACTCGGCGAAGGGATTCGCGCCCGCTTCCCCCGCGACTCCGACGAGCCGCTCCGCCTCGGCGTAATACGGCTCCATCTCGTCGTAGTCGACCGGCCAGTCGACGATGTCGGCGCCGTCGATCGGACCGAGCTCGGAGCGCGCCTTGAAATCGACCGCGCGCAAGCGCGGGAGCTTGCCGTCGGCGTGGAAGCCACCGCCGCCGACGGTCGACGGGAGATTGTTCACCTCGCCCGCGAACAGGCGATCGCCGTCGCGGTCGTCGCGCCGGTAGGTGCGCGGCTCGAGGAACGGGTCCGGGCCGAGGAAGTGCCGGCGCAGCGACTTGATCTCGTCGTTGGAGACGTGACCCAACCCGGCGAAGGGTGCATCCAGCGAGAGGAGATGATTGCGACCTTTCTCGAGCACGACCACCGACCAGCCCGCGCTCGTCAGCACATCCGCCGCGGTCGCTCCGGCCGGTCCGCTTCCCACGATGACCGCGTCACAATCGCGCGGCTCAGGCACGGCCGCTCACCTCGTCGTCGGTGTAGCCGCGCGGCTGCACGTCGCCTTCCCAGCCGATGACCCGCCAGCCCGCGAGGCCCCGATTGCCGCCGTATTCCGGCGGGCCGTACGCGCCCTC
>DATCCI010000287.1:0-3313 GCA_036511415.1 Acidimicrobiia bacterium | reverse complement strand
CGAGGAGCGCACGCAGCATCCCGACCTGGCTCACGCCCTGGTTGCCACCGCCGGACAGGACGAACGCGGTGCGCGGCCGCGGCGGGGCCGGCGCGGGGCGCGCCCGGTGAACGGCCGGAAACGGCAACCTCGTTCCCATAGTCGGTTCATCGGCCGGTTCGCGGCGTGGCTTGTGGGGGATCGCGGTGGGCATCTGTACGCGACGGTACCCAGGCGGGGGCGGGCGACAGTCCCCGCCCGAGCCCTTTCGACACGGTTCGTCACCGTAAAACAGCCCCCGCATATACTCCGCCCGACCCCGAAACGACCCGGCAACGGAAGCGCGCGTGACCGAGTTCTACAGGCAGTATCTCGCCGTCGCGGTCTTCGTTCTGGCCGCGTTCTTGATGGTCGGTGCGATGCTCGGCGTGGCGCGCGTTTTGCGCCCGAAGGTCCCGCAGGACGAGAAGTACATCACTTACGAGTCGGGATCCGACCCGCTGCCGCTGTTCGGCCAGATGAACGTCCGGTACTACGTCTACGCCCTGCTCTTCGTGATCTTCGACGTCGAGGCCGTCTTCATCTTCCCCTGGGCGGTCAACGTCGAGGCGCTGGGCTGGTTCGGGCTCGTGGAGATGACCGCATTCGTGGCGGTCTTGCTCCTCGGGCTGGCGTACGTCTGGCGGAAGGGGCTGTTGCGGTGGGCCTAGTCAGTTCGGGCAAAACACCGAAACCACTCCAACACCTTCTGAACTACAGCCGCAAGTATTCGCTGTGGATGTTCCAGTGGGGCCTGGCGTGTTGCGCGATCGAGATGGGCGCCGCGCTCGCCGGTCCGCGCTACGACGTGATGCGCCTCGGTGTCATCCCGTTCCCGGCCAGCCCACGCCAAGCCGACCTGATCGTCATCTCGGGCACCGTCACCGACAAGATGGCGCCCGCGATCAAGCGTCTGTACGAGCAGATGCCCGATCCGAAGTACGTCATCTCCATGGGATCGTGCGCGAACTGCGGAGGCCCCTACTGGGACTCGTACTCGGTCACGAAGGGCGTCGACCAGATCATTCCGGTCGACGTCTACGTTCCGGGCTGTCCGCCCCGGCCCGAAGCGTTCATCCAGGGGATCGTGCTGCTGCAGCAGCGCATCATGAGCGAGGACCCGGCCGAGCGTTGGCGCGGGGTGACGCGGGAGCCGATCGTCGTTGGCTGAGTCTCCCGGCGCGACCGAGGCGGTGCCCGCGCTGCGTGAGCAGGCCGTAGACGCGCTCACCCGACTTCAGGCCGAGCTGGGCGACTCGATCGTCGAGCACGACGGCGCGTTCGGCGACGTCGTCGTGCGGGTGCGACGAGACGCCTGGCGCCGCAGCGCGCAGGTGTGCAAGGAGGGGCTCGGCTGCGACTACCTCTCCTTCATCGCCGGGATCGACTGGATGCCGACGCCCGCAGTCGTCGAAGAGGGATCGGGCGACACGTCCACGCCCGCGCAGCCCAAGGAGCAGACCTACGGCGTCGCGGGTAGCGACGGCCGGTATCAGCTGCTCGCGCTCGTCGAGTCGACCCGGCGCAAGAGCTGGCGCGTGATCCTGAAGACGGACCTGCCCGACGACGACCTCCACGCGGAGTCGTGGGTATCGCTGTACCCGGGCGCCGACTGGCACGAGCGCGAAGCCTGGGAGATGTACGGCTTCGTGTTCGACGGCCATCCGAGCTTGCGTCACCTCTATCTCCCGTCGGAGTTCGAGGGGCATCCCTTGCGCAAGGACTACCCGTTGCTCGCGCGCGAGGTGAAGCCGTGGCCCGGTCTCGTCGACGTCGAGCCGATGCCCGGCGAGCCGGGTGACGGCGACGACACAACCTCGACCGAGACAACCGCGATCGAGGCGGGTGAATCGGCGTGACCACCACCGATCTGCCGACGCCGGGCGAGCTGCCCGAGATCGCGGTCGACCCGGCCGCGTTCCGTCACCTCGCCGACGCGCAGGTGAACGTCGAGCTCGACACCGGCGACATGGTGCTCAACATCGGCCCGCAGCACCCCGCGACGCACGGCACGTTGCGACTGGTCGTGCGCCTCGACGGTGAACGCGTCGTCTCCGCCGATCCGATCATCGGCTACATGCACCGCGGCTACGAGAAGCTGACGGAGTTCCGCACCTACCCGCAGATCACGACGCTCATCAACCGCATCGACTGGCTGTCGTCGTTCGCGAACGAGGTGCCGTTCATCCAGGCGGCCGAGCACCTGATGACGATCGAAGCCCCGCCCCGGGCGCAGTACCTGAGAACGATCCTGACGGAGCTGTCTCGCATCGCCACCTTCCTCTTGTTCCTCGGCGAGATGGGCCTGCAGGTGGGCGCGATCACACCCGCCTTCTACGGGTTCCGCGACCGCGAGTACGTGCTCAACCTCATCGAGGCGGTGACCGGCGGTCGTTTCCACCCGAACTTCAACCGCATCGGCGGCATCAAGGACGACCTCCCGTGGGGATGGATCTCGGAGTGTCGCGCCGTGATGAACAAGACGCTCGCGTCGTGCGACGAGTTCGACGACCTCGTCGTCGGCAACCCGATCTTCCAGAAGCGCACGCGTTCCATCGGCATCATCCCCCAGGAGCTCGGCGCCGCGTACGGCGTGTCGGGATCGAACCTGCGCGCGTCGGGCGTCGACTGGGATCTCCGGCGCGACGCGAAGCCGTACCTTGCGTACAACGAGCTCGACTGGAAGGTCTGGACCCACCCCGACGGCGACTCGTTCGCGCGTTACTGGGTGCGGCTGCAGGAGACGCGTGAGTCGGCGCGCATGGTGTTGCAGATGCTCGACCAGATGCCGAGCGGCCCGCTGATGGCCAAGGTGCCGCGCATCATCAAGGTGCCGGAGGGCGAGGTGTTCGTGAACACCGAGAACCCGCTCGGCGAGATGGGCTACTACGTGATCTCGAAGGGGGCGACCGGTCCCTTCCGCACCAAGATCCGCAGCGCGTCGTTCAGCAACGTGTCGATCCTGCCGTGGGTGCTGCGCGGCGTGTACGTACCCGACATCGTCACGATCCTCGCGAGCCTGTACTTCATCCTCGGAGACATCGACAGGTGACCGCGATCGAGATCGGGTGGGGGACGACGCTCGCGATCAAGACGGTCGTTGTGCTCGGCATCGTGCCGCTCACGGCGCTGATCCTCGGCTACGTCTTCTTGTTGAAGATGATGAGCCACATGCAGAGCCGGCTGGGTCCGATGGATCCGGGCGGTTTCCACGGCTGGTACCAGTTGCTCGGTGACGGCATCAAGTTCCTCCAAAAGGAGGACATCATGCCGGGGGAGGCCGATCGGCGCGTGT
>DATCCI010000286.1:0-2997 GCA_036511415.1 Acidimicrobiia bacterium | reverse complement strand
GCGGCCAGGGCCGCCTGCCAGTCGTCCCAGAGGAAATCGGCGTGGAGTCCCGCGGCGATGTGCGACCACGGCATCACCTCGTCGCGCGTGCGGTGACGGGTGACGAACCAATCCGGGTCCAGTGCCTCGGCGCGCATGGCGTCGAGCCAGAGGTCGAGCGAGAAACCCTCGCTCCATTCCTGGAACGTGCCACCGGCGCGCCACACGCGCTCGATGACCCGGCCGATCCGGCGGTCGCCGCGCGAGGCGATGCCCTCTGCGAACGTCGCCTTCGGATCGTGCCACTTCACCTGGGCGCGCGTACCGCGAACCGCGTTGCGGAGGAGCGTGATCTTGCGCTGCAGCTCGTCGACACCGTTCTGGCCGAACCACTGAAAGGGCGTGTGCGGTTTGGGAACGAAACCGCCGACCGAGACCGTGCAGCTCGCCTGCTTCGTGTACTTGCGGCCGATGTCGGTCACGTTGGTCGCGAGCTGCGCGATGCCGAGCGTGTCCTCGTCCATCTCCGTGGGCAGACCGGTGAGGAAATAGAGCTTCACCCGTCGCCAACCCTGGGAGTACGCCGCGTCGACTGCGGAGTAGAGGTCGTCCTCGATGATCAGCTTGTTGATCACCTGGCGCAGACGCCACGTTCCCGCCTCGGGGGCGAACGTGAGTCCGCTGCGGCGAACCTTCTGGAGCTCGCTCGCGATCCCGACCGTGAACGCGTCGACCCGCAGGCTCGGCAGGGAGACGCTGACGCCGCCGGTGCCTTCCTGATCGGTGACGAGATCGGCGACCACGCCTTCGATGCCCGAGAAGTCGGCACTGGAGAGCGAGGTCAGCGCGACCTCGTCGTAACCGGTGCGGCGCAGGCCCTCGCGCACCATCGTCCGGACCTGCTCCTCGGGCCGTTCCCGGACGGGCCGCGTGATCATGCCCGCCTGGCAGAAACGACAGCCGCGGGTGCAGCCGCGGAAGATCTCGACGTTCAAGCGGTCGTGCACCACCTCCACCAGCGGCACCAGCTGACGCTTCGGGTACGGCCAGTCGGCCAGGTCGGCCACCGTGCGCTTGTCGACGACGGCGGGCACCTCGGCGTAGCGGGGTGTCACGGACCGAACCGCCGGTCCGTCGTAGGTGACGTCGTAGAGCGACGGGACGTAGACGCCGGCGATGGTGGCGAGGTCGCGCAGCACCGCCTCCCGGCTCGCTCGACCGCCGCGCTTCCAAGCGCCGACGACAGCGGCGATCTCGCCGATCACCTCTTCGCCGTCGCCGATGACGAACGCGTCGACGTACTCGGCGAGCGGCTCGGGGTTGTACGTGCAGTGGCCACCCGCGATCACGACCGGATGCGAGGGTGATCGGTCGGCGTTGCGAACCGGGACGCCGGCGAGATCGACGAGATTGAGCACGTTGGTGTAGACGAGCTCGGCCGACAGGTTGAACGCGAGCACGTCGAAGTCGCCGGCGGCGCGATGCGTGTCGACGCTGAACAGGGGCACACGGGCCGCGCGCAGCGCGGCCTCCATGTCGGTCCACGGCGCGTAGGCGCGCTCCGCTACGGAATCTTCGCGCTCGTTCAGGAGCTCGTAGAGGATCTGAAGCCCCTGGTTGGGGAGCCCGATCTCGTAGGTGTCGGGATAGATCAGGAGAAAGGCCGCCCGGCTGCTCCCATGGCGGGGCGCCAGACTGCCCGGCTCCGTCCCCATCTCCATACCGATGTAGCGAGCGGGCTTCTCAACCCGGGCCAGCAGCGGTTCTATCCGCGGCCACAGGTCTGACATCTCCCGGCAGTGTAGCCCGGGCGCGGCACGGGTCCGCGTCACCACGCACCGTGTTCGATTCCTGCCTTATTGGGGAATCAGGAGAAGCGGCGCATATGGATGTTGAGCACGAGGCCGATCGCGATGAACGACGCGATGACCGCGGAGCCGCCGTACGACATGAAGGGCAGCGGGATACCCGTGATCGGCATGATCCCCATCGTCATGCCGACGTTCTCGAAGACCTGGATCGCGAACATCGCGAGCACGCCGATGGCGACGAGGGTGCCGAAGAAGTCGGACGACAGCAGGGCAATGCGCCACAGCCGCCACGCGAGCAGCGCATAGAGCAAGAGGAGCGTGGCCCCGCCGATGAAGCCGAGATCCTCACCCACCGCGGTGAAGATGAAGTCGGTGTGCTGTTCCGGGACGAAGCCGTTCTTCGTCTCGAGGCCGCGGCCGAAGCCGGCCCCCTCGAACCCGCCGGATGCGATCGCGGCCTTGGAGGCGCCCAGGTTGAATTGGGTCGGGGTCAGGTCCTTGGCCGGCACTCCCGGGTTCGACTGGTTGGCGAAGCCGGTGAGTCGCTGTAGCTGATAGGTCTGGACCTTGCCGGTGACGACGGCCGCGCCCACGAGCGAAGCCGCCAGGAGTAACAGCACGACCATGTGCACGGGCTTGAGCCCGGCGATGACGAGCACCGCGGCCGCACACACCATGATGACGAGCATCGTGCCGAGGTCGTGCTGGGCGTACACGACGGCCATCACCACGCCGGCCAGCCCCACGGCTACCGCGACGCGCCACGCGTCGAGGTCGCCCCGATGTTGGTGGCAATAGCCCGCGATCGCGACGACGAGCACGACCTTGGCGAGCTCCGACGGCTGGAACTGGAACGGGCCGATCTGGAACCAGGCCTGCGCGCCGTTGTGATTGCGGCCGAGCACGACCACGCCCGCGAGCAGCGGAAGGATCGCCAGGTACACGAGCGGCCACGCATCACGGATCCGGCGGTAGTCGATCGCCATCGTGACGGCCATGGCGACCAGACCGATCAGGATCGCAGCACTCTGGCGTTCGACGTAGTAGAGCCGCGTCAGGCCGCCCAGCGCGGTCTCGTGACGGGACGCGTCGAAGATCATGAGCAGGCCAAGCGCGCTGATCGCGATCGGCAGCGCAAGGAGCGCGACATCGAGGTGCGCGAGGACACCCGCGTCGGGCGCGGTGCGACGACGACCCACGGGCGCGG
>DATCCI010000285.1:0-2938 GCA_036511415.1 Acidimicrobiia bacterium | reverse complement strand
GCCGATCTGCTCGGCCGCTCTGGGTACATTCACTGACGCTCGGGTGAGGCGGCTCGCCCTGCCCTTCAGCCTCGCATAAGCGTCACAGAGCGGGCATTATGCGTGCTCCGAGAGCGGGAGATGACGTGACCCAAAGAATCTCCGAGACGTTGCTGCTCGACGCCCGCGTCATCGATGATCCGTACCCGTTCTACGGTCGACTTCGCGCCGAGGCACCGGTCTGGGGGGTCCCTGGTACGGGGGTGTTCACGGTCAGCACCTTCGAACTCGTTGCGGAGGCGTCCGGTCGAGTTGAGGACTTCTCCTCAAACATCCGCTCTCTTCTTTACCGCGACACCGCGGGTCTTCCGTGCCGCCTTCCCTTCGGCGGAGATGGAATGCAGGCCCTCGCAACCGCTGATCCCCCGACGCACGCGCTGCATCGGGGTGCCGTGTTCCCGGAGCTGGTCGCGAAACGGATGGCCGAACTGGAACCGGCCGTCACCGAGATCGCCGACGCGTGCGTGACGGAAGCACTCGAAGCCGGGAACCTGGAGTTCATGGCTGCGATTGGCAACGTGGTGCCGATCACGATGATTAGTCGCCTCATCGGCTTCCGGGACGCGAAATCCGATCAACTGTTGCGCGCCGCGTTCGACTCCACCGCGATGTTGGGCTCGACGCTCTCGTACGACGAGTTGATGGAACTGATCGCACGCACCGGCGACATCGAAACCTGGATCGCCGAGCAACTCGCAGTCGCCGCGACCGATCCCGGCGAGGATCTTCTCGGCGCGGTCGCTCGCGGCGTGGACGAAGAGGTGTTCGGCGCCTTCGAAGCGAACATCATCTTGCACACCTTGTTGAGCGCCGGTGGGGAGTCGACCACCAGCCTGCTCGGCAACGCCGTTCGCATCCTGGCCGAACACGCCGAGCTCCAACAGCATCTGCGCCAAAACCCGCAAGACATCCCAACGTTTGTCGAGGAGGCACTGCGTCTGGAGTCACCGTTCCGATACCACATGCGTTCCGCTACGAACGACACCACACTCGGCGGCGTTGAGATACCTGCCGACTCCACTGTCTTGTTGCTATGGGGTTCCGCCAACCGTGACGACGCCGAGTTCGAACACCCCGACGAAGTCGACCTCACGCGACATGTACCCCGCCGCCATGTGTCATTCGGCCGCGGCATCCACCACTGCGTCGGAGCACCCCTCGCCCGCGTCGAGGCACGCGCCGTCCTGACTGTGCTCCTCGACCGCACAACCGACATCTCGCCCGACTTCGGCAACCCGCCGAAATGGGCGAACAGTTTTATGGTCCGACGCCACGACAAACTCCCGATCCGGCTCGCCGCACCCTGAGCCTCGCCGACAACTCGTATCTTCCAGACCTGCCGATCGGCGTCTCGCTACCTGACGGCACAGACGGCAAGGATCAGGCATAGCGGCGAGTAGAACCGTCGATCGAGCGTGCGGAATCTCGTCGCGGTACTTCCTGGCGACAGGAGATCCGTACGGCCGCAGAGGCCCACCACTCCGCGAGCCGCGAGCACGCCTGCGACGACAACGCGCCCGACCCGGCGGAGGGGGCGAGGCCCGACGGGCAGGTCTGCGACGAGTCCGCTTGCGACGAAGAGCGCAACCGCAACGGCATGACATGCGGCGGCGGAAGGGACGACCTCGGAACCAATGACCGTCTCCGCGAGTTCGGTGTGCGTCCGGAACGGGAATGAGGATCCGAAACCCCAGGCGACGTGAATACTCCCGATCGCGGCCAGCGCACCAGACGTTAGGTATCGCGGCACAAGCCTCACGAATCGACGATACTGCCGCGCGCGAGTCTTTCGAGACGGGCGTGCTCGGTCGTCAGAGCGGGCGGCGTCCGCCCCCGGGTCCTGGCGTGATGTGAACCAGGTGGCTCGGTTCCCGCACGTCCACTCGGTGCCATACGCCCCGGGACGAGGACCGCCAGTCCCGGGCGCAGCGACTCGACGCACTCAGCGCCGACCGTGACCTCGTCGCCGCCCGCTTCCATGATCACGTCGATGTGGCCCGAGATCAGATAGAGCAGCTCGTCGCCATCGGGGTGCATCTCGCCGCGATTAACAGCGCCAGCGCGGGCATTATGCGTTCCTCTTTCAGCATCCGCGGTCACTGACGGCAAGACTGGAGCGATGCGCCTGACTGTGCAGTTGACGTTGCGGGCCAGCCGCTCAGAGGTGTGGGCTGCGGTGTCGACCATCGGCGGCGTCAACCGGGAGCTCGCGCCGTTCGTCCGGATGACCGACCCCACGGACGGTGCGCCCTTCGACACCGAACCGTGGCGAGTAGGCGCTCCAGTCAGTTGGCAGCTGCTCCTCGGAGTCATCCCAATCGATCGCCACCGAATAGAACTGGTCGCGCTGCCTGACGGACGTGGCTTCCGTGAGTCCTCGTCCAGTTGGTCGCACCGTGTCTGGTGGCACGAACGCACCCTGCAGGACGATCCCGGCGGCTGCATCGTGCGCGACTCGGTAGAACTCGAACATCGACTCGGCGTGCTCGATCCGATCGAAGGGTGGGCAGTCCGCCGGATGTTCCGCCGGCGACATCGGTCGCTGCAGCGCCGATTTGGCTGATTCGCCGAGCGACGGAGACCAAACCAACCGCGCCATATCTGCCGATCTACTCGGCGGCTCTGGGTACGTTGCCTAACGCTCGGGTGAGCGGGGTCGTTCTCGCACGACCGTCCCGGAGCGGGCATCATGCGCTTTTGCAAGATGATCCGCTTCGAGTGGAGGGGCGCGTGATGGCTGACGCGGAGTGCAACGGAGTCCGGCTGTATTTCGAGACGCTCGGTGAGGGCGAGCCCGTGTTGGTGATCGGTGGCACCTCGATGCCGCCGGTGTTGTTCCAGCTCAGCCTCGCACCGGCACTGGTAGACGCCGGGTATCAGGCTGTCCTGTTTGCGAGTC
>DATCCI010000284.1:0-2606 GCA_036511415.1 Acidimicrobiia bacterium | reverse complement strand
GCCATAGTCCTCGGGATCGTCACCTTCCTGCTTCTGCTGTGGATGATCGAGGGGGTTGACCGGATATGAGCATCTCGCTGCCTGTGGGCTTCTTCGTTGCGCACATGAGCGGCGCGGACTTCTTGGGCTTGGTCGTCGCGGTGCTGGTGATCGCTTACCTCTTTTACGCGCTGATCCGCGGGGAGAACCTCTGACATGACCGTCGCGGGCTGGCTCACGATCGTTCTGTTCGCGGTGATCCTCACCGCGCTCGCCCTGCCGCTGGGCGGCTACATGGCGAAGGTGTACACGGGCAAGCGCGTGTTCCTCTCGCCGATCTTCTCCGGTCCGGAGCGGTTCCTGTATGCGGTGTTGAGGGTCGATCCGGAGCGTGAGCAGGATTGGAAGTCCTACGCGAAAAGCCTGTTGATCTTCTCGCTTGCGGGTTGGTTGTTGCTGTATCTGATCCTGCGTACCCAGAACGCGTTCTTCGTGCCTCACGCGCTCAACCCGCTCGGTTACCACTCTGCGCCGTGGAACGTGACGTTCAACACGACGTCGTCGTTCCTGACGAACACGAACTGGCAGTACTACAGCGGCGAGACGACGATGAGCTACCTCAGCCAGATGATCGGGCTGACGGTGCAGAACTGGCTCTCGGCGGGTGTCGGCATCGTCGTTGCGGTGGCACTGATCCGTGGGATCGTCGGGCGCACGGGCAAGAGTCTCGGCAACTTCTGGCAGGACCTGGTGCGCACGGTCCTGTACGTGCTCGCGCCGATCTCGGTCGTCGGGGCGCTCGTGCTGGTCTCCCAGGGTGTGATCCAGAACTTCACGACCTACCTGACGGCTCACACGCTCACGGGCCTGACGCAGTCGATCGCGATGGGGCCGGTTGGCTCGCAGGAGGTGATCAAGCTGCTCGGCACGAATGGTGGTGGGTTCTTCAACGTCAACTCGGCGCACCCGTTCGAGAACCCCACTGCTTTCACCAACTTCCTGGAGATGTTGCTCGTGCTGATCATCCCGGCGGCGCTTGTGTTCGCCTACGGCCGCATGGCGGGCAACCGCCGGCAGGGTTACGCGATCTACGGGGTGATGATGGTGATGTTCCTCGGGGCCGCGTCGGTCGCGTACATCGCCGAGGCGCACGGTTCGCCCGCTCAGCACGCGGCCGGCCTGCACACGCACGTGATCTCGGGATCGACCGGCGGCAACATGGAAGGCAAGGAGCAGCGGTTCGGGATCGCGGGCTCGGCGCTGTTCGATGTCGTCACCACGGTCACCTCTTGCGGTGCGGTGAACAGTGCGATCGAGTCCTTCACGGGCATCGGCGGCGCGGTGCCGATGGCGAACCTGTCGGCGAGCGAGGTGATCTTCGGTGGTACCGGTACGGGCCTCTACTCGATGCTCCTGTACGTGCTGCTGGCGGTGTTCATCGGCGGGCTGATGGTCGGTCGCACGCCGGAGTGGCTCGGTAAGAAGCTCGAGGCGAGGGAGATCAAGCTCGCCGGCCTCGGCATCCTGATCACACCGCTGGCGGCGCTGTTCTGCACCGCGATGGCCACCGCGAGCCATGGGGGGCGCGCGTCGATCTCCGAATTGGGGAAGGGCCCGCAGGGTTTCTCCGAGACCTTCTACGCCTATCTCTCCCAGGCCAACAACAACGGCTCCGCCTTCGCCGGCTACACCGGCTTCATCCAGCCGAAAGCCGGCAACGTGGGCTCTCACGGTGTGACCTTCGCGGACCTGCTGGGGGGCTTTGACATGCTCTTCGCGCGCTACGCACCGATCCTGTTCGCGCTCGCCGTCGCGGGCGCCCTGGCGGGCAAGCGCGTCACTCCCGCGGGCCTCGGCACGATGCGCACCGACAACCCGACGTTCGTGGTGCTCTTGATCGGCGTGATCATCCTCGTCGGCGCGCTCACCTTCTTCCCCGCCCTGTTGCTCGGACCGGTCGTGCAGGGCCTGACGGGACACCTCTACTGACATGCGCCGCGACATCGTCACATCCGTGATCGGCATCGTCGTCCTGACGGTCCTGATCGGCCTCGTCTACCCGCTCGTGATCACCGGCGTCAGCCAGGTCGCGTTCCCGGGCAACGCCAACGGTCAGAAGGTCTATGTGAACGGGAAGCTCGTCGGCTCGAAGATCATCGGGCAGAGCTTCAAGTCTCCTGTGATCGGCAAGAACGGCAAGCCCGAGGAAAAGGAAGAAGAACTCGTCACCGAACCGGACCCGCGCTACTTCCAGTCGCGTCCCTCGGCGACCGAAGGCGGCGCGTATAACGCGGCTGCGAGCACGTTCTCCAACCGCGGTCCCAATGACAAGGCCACCGAGGAAGCGGATGCCGAAAACATCAAGGCCTATCTCGAACTGGAGAAGCCGTATGACCCCGGCCTGACGGCCGCGCAGGTCCCGGTCGACGCGGTGAACACCTCTGGCTCGAACCTCGACCCTGAAATCTCACAGGCCAACGCGTGGATCCAGGCGCACCGCGTCGCGGCCAAGCGCCACCTGTCGCTGGGCGTCGTCGACGGGCTGATCTCCAAATACACCGACTCGCGAGGGCTCGGCTTCTCGGGTGAGCCGGGCGTGAACGTGCTCGAGCTCAACCTGGCCCTCG
>DATCCI010000283.1:0-2032 GCA_036511415.1 Acidimicrobiia bacterium | reverse complement strand
CCGCCGCCGCCGTGACCGGGGCGGGCCGGTTCATCGTCGTCGAAGGTGGCGAAGGCGTGGGGAAGTCGACCCAGGTCGAGCGGCTCGCCGGGTCGTTGCGCGCCCGCGGCCGTGAGGTCGTCGTCACGTACGAGCCGGGCGACACGAACGCGGGTGCAGAGCTGCGCAACGCACTGCTCCATTCCGACGCGCTCGATCCGCGCGCGGAGCTCTTGTTGATGTTGGCCGATCGTGCCCAGCACGTCGCGGAGGTGATCCGGCCGGCCATCGCCCGCGGTGCGATCGTGGTGTGCGATCGCTACGCGCCGTCAACGCTCGCGTACCAAGGGGTCGCCCGCGGGCTCGGGGTCGACGCGGTCGAGCGGCTGAGCGGGTGGGCGGCGGGAGAACTCGAAGCGGATGCCGTGATCGTGCTCGACCTGCCCGACGCGATCGCCGAGAGGCGCGTCTCGCCGCACCGGGATCGGTTCGAGCGGGCCGGCGCCGAATTCCACGCCCGGGTTCGGGCCGCGTATCGCGAGCTGGCGGCGGCGCGCGGGTGGTTGCTCGTCGACGCCGACGGCACACCCGACGAGGTGGCGGTGCGCGTGCTCGGCGCGGTGAGTTCCGTCGTTCCGTAGGCCCGTCGTTCCGTATGCTCGCGTTCGTGGACACGATCGTCGTCGGTCAAGAGCGCGCGCTCGGCGCATTGCGCCAGGCCGCGGCTCGGCCCGGTCACGCGTACCTGCTCGTCGGTCCGCGAGGTTCGGGAATCGAGGACGCGGCGCGCGAGTTCGCGGCGATGCTGATCGGTGTCGCCGAAGACGAGCGCGGGAGCCGGCTCGTGATGCGGAGCGTCCATCCCGACGTCGTCGAGTTCGAGCCGACCGCGGCCTCGTACCGGGTGGCGCAGGACGTGCGCGAGCGCATCCTCCCCGAGGCGGCGAGGGCTCCGATCGAGGGTGAGCGCAAGGTGCTGGTGTTGTTCGAGGCGGAACGCCTGCGCGGCAATCAGAACGAGTCGGCGAACGCGATGTTGAAGACGCTCGAGGAGCCACCTGATCGCACGGTCGTCGTGCTCGTGACGGCCGCTCCCGATGATCTGCTCCCGACGATCAGATCGCGTTGCCAGCGCATCGACTTCGACCCGATCGCAGATGCCGACGTGCGGGCGGTACTCGAACGCGAAGGGGTGAACGCTTCCGAAGCGGCCGCGCTGGCTTCCCTGGCGGGCGGGCAGCTCGCGCGGGCGCGTGCACTGGCCGGACGGCTCGCACCGTTGCGCGCGGCGTTCGCGTCGGCCCCCGCACGCGTCGACGGCTACGGCGCGACGGCGCTCGCGATCGCGCACGAGCTCGACGCGGCCGTGGACGAAGCCGCGGCCGCCGTGGAGCTCCAGCACCGCGAGGAGCTCGACGCGTTCGACGCCGAGATGGAGCGTCTGGGCTACGCGGAACGCGAATCGCAGCGGATGCGCCGTCGGATCGACGAGCGCCACAAGCGCGAGACGCGGCGCACCCGCATCGACCTGCTGCTCGAGGGAGTGACCGCGATCGAGTCGGTCTATCGCGACACCCTCGCGGCACCGTCGCGGCCGCTGAACTCGGATCGACCCGCGGTGCGGGTTCCGGCGCGTTCCGCCGCGGCCGCGCTCGACGCGTGTCGCGAAGCGCGTGAGGCGTTCCTCATCACCGAGAAGGGTGTCGTCCGTCTCGTTGCACTGCTCCTCGCGCTTCCACCGGCCGGTTCGTCATAAGTGGTCGGGTACACTCACCAGCTTCGCCGGGGTAGCTCAGTCGGTAGAGCAGCTCACTCGTAATGAGCAGGTCAGGGGTTCGAATCCCCTCTCCGGCTCTCGCAAACCGCAGGTCAGGGCGGTGCGATGAGTCGACAACCGGATCCTCGGGCGTCGCGTTCGCCCGCTATGCGACGCCGAAGCTCCGGTTTTGGAGGCCGACGCGGATCCGAGCGCTTCTCAACCGATTCTTGACCGCTTCCAAGATCGGGCTCACCTGCGCCGACGATCGTCGTCGTCGTGCAGGAGCTCAGCATC
>DATCCI010000282.1:0-3715 GCA_036511415.1 Acidimicrobiia bacterium | reverse complement strand
CGTTGAACGGTCCGAAGTTGTGCGCCTTGATGAACAGCAAGCCGATCGTGCCCATGAACACGAGCGGAACGAACTTGAGCACCACCGTGATGTTCTGGAAGCCGGCCAGATTGCGCACGCCGGAGATGTTGATGATCGCCGGGATCCACAGGCCGACGAGCGCGATCGCGACCGCGCCCCACTTGTTGTTGCCCTTGTTGACGAACACCTCGACGTAACCGACCCACGCCACGACGATCGCGGCGTTGCCGATCCACGCGGTCAGCCAGTACGACCACGAGGTGATGAACCCACCGAAGTCGCCGAACGCGTCACGCGCATAGAGGTATGGACCCCCCGATCCCGGAACGCGCTTGTTCAGCCATCCGAACACGAGTGCCAGCGCCAGCGCCCCGATCGTCACCAAACCGAACGCGAGCAGGCTCGCGCCGGGCCCGTACGGCGCCAGGGCGGATGGCAGCGCGAACACGCCGGTGCCGATGATCGAGCCGATCACGAGCGCGGTCGCCGTCGGCAACCCGAATCGATTGACGAACTCCTTGCCGCGGGTCGTGTCCCTCACGTCGGCCGGACGGTCGGTTTCCGTCGTCGCCATAACTGCCTCCTCGGGTCCGGCACCCACCGGCGGTGCTCCTTGGCGACGGTACGGACGCGTCCCTGCACGGACGAGAGGCCGACGCCCGTCACGACCCGGGACCAAAGGCCTTCGGTCGTGCTGCCATCGGAATCGCCACGACAGTGCGGCGATGCAGACCCGTTACGGCACGATGACGAGCGGCCGGTCGAGGTGATGCGACAGGTGGTGGCTCGTGCTACCGAGCAAGAGCTCGGCGAAACCGCCGCGCCCACGACGCCCGGTGACGACGAGGTCGGCGGCCTCCTTCTCGGCAGCCGCCATGATTGCGGGTGCGGGCGGACCATCGGTGACCAGGACGCGGAACGGGACCTGGGCGAGGGACAACGGCGTGCACCACTCGCGCTCGACCTCGTCGCGAACCACATCGTGGTCGGGCGCGGGCGGGAGTGGCGCCGGTATGGGAGCAAGCCCGAACCCACTCGCCGCGTAAACGGGCATCTCGAGCGAGAACACGGCAACGACTTCGGCCCCGAGCGCGGCAGCGTGGGCCGCGCACCATTCGACGGCGCGCGTCGACGATTGCGATCCATCCACTCCGACGATGATCTTCATGCCCCCATCCTCCCCGAGGGTCTCGCGCGGCGCGAGGGGCAAAGGGCCCGTCGCGAGGTGGCTCCCGGCACTGATCGCTCCGGCAGGACTCGGGTAGAAGGAACAGGGGCGTTCGAGGGACGAGGGTGGTCCAACCCCGACCGGGGGCTGACGAAGGACCTGACATGCACGGGCTCAGGAGCGTACGCGTCGGCTCGATCGACGGGATCGAGCTCAAGCTCGACTGGAGCGTGCTCGTCATCTTCTGGCTGCTCACCTGGAGCCTCGCAGCCGCCGGTCTGCCGACTCTCGCGCCGGGTTATCGCGCACCCGAATACTGGATCTCCGCCCTCGCCACCACGGTCGCGTTCTTCGCTTCGCTGCTCGCCCACGAGCTCAGCCATTGCGTCGTGGCGCGGCGCCAGGGGCTGCACGTCCGCGACATCACGCTCTGGCTCCTCGGCGGCGTGTCGACTATCGAGCAAGAGGCTCGTACCGCGTCCGCCGATCTTCGCATCGCGATCGTCGGACCGGCGACGAGCCTCGCGCTCGGCTTCACGGGCCTCGCGGCGGCCGCGCTGTTCGCGGCGACCGGCCTTCCGGGGCTCCTCGTCGCGTGCGCGGTCTGGCTCGGATCGGTCAACATCCTGCTCGCGTTGTTCAACATTGTGCCCGCCGCGCCGCTCGACGGCGGACGGGTCCTGCGCGCGATCCGCTGGCGCCAAACCGGCGATCGCACGCGCGGCGCGCTCGCCGCGGCTCACGCCGGGCGCGTGTTCGCCTTCGTCCTGATTGCGCTGGGGTTCTTCGAGTTCCTCTTCGGCGCCGACGTTTCGGGGCTCTGGTTCGTGCTCCTCGGGTGGTTCCTGCTGAGCGCATCACACGCCGAGGAGACGCAGATCCACCTGAACCGTGATCTCGCGACGACACGCGTACGCGACCTCATGAGCCCGGATCCGATCACGGTGCGCCACGACCTGACCGTGAACGAGGTGCTGCACGACTACGTGCTCGCCCGCCACTGCTCGACGTTCCCCGTCCTCGACGACCGCGGTCGACTGGCCGGCCTCGTCACCCTGGGCCGCCTTCGCTCCGTGCCGGCGGCACGACGAGAATCGACGCGTGTCTCCGAGATCGTCTGGCCCGTGGCAGCTCTCACGGTCGCCGACCCGGACGAGCTGATCCTCGACGTGCTGCGCCGCAGTACAGCCGGCGGCGATGGTCGCATCCTCGCGTGCAACGCCGACGCGGTCGTCGGCATCGTGTCGCCCACCGACATCACCCGCGCCCTACAGGTCGCCGACGCCGAAGGAGTGCACTGACGAGCTTGCCTTCTTGAAACGTCAGCCGAGCGCGCTCGCGTAGAAGGCGTCGAGCGCTTCCCGGTCGATCGAGATGTCGAACTCGGTTCCCTCGTGCCGGATCCGCAGCGACGGACAGAACCAGCCTCGAGTCCCGACGAAGAAGTGCGGTGAGCCCCGAACGCTCCGAGCCCGTCCTCGTTCCCAGTCGGCGCGCACGGCGGCTTCGGCTGCGGGCCCGGTCAAGGCCTCGACGCCGAGCTCGAGGCCGATCGCGTGCAGCTCGGTTTCGTCCGAGAGATCGCGACCCTCCTCGAAGAGCGTGTCGCGCAGGCGCAGGCTCAGCCGCTCGCCGACGTCGGTGCCGGCCCGATACGCCGCGGCCGCCAGTCCCAGCGCCGGGATGGTCGAGCGGGGCCAGCGCGTCGGGTCGAAACCGGCGAACAGCTCGGGCGCGACCTCGGAACGCAATGCTGCAATCTCGGCCGCGACGAGGTCGGGGGCGAGTTGCCGGCCGTTCACCCACTCCAGCGGCCACGCTCGCACCCGGATCCGCGTGTCGGATCTCCTGGCGGCGCGCGCCGCGACCAGTCGTCGCAGCCCGACGTGCGTGAACGGGCACGAGATGTCGGCGTAAACCTCGATCACCTCGTGCCGGACCGTCGCATCCGCGACCGCGCCGGGCTCGACGTCCACCGAACCGAGGTCGCTACGCATCATTGCGTTGCCCCGGATGCAGGCTGTGCGCATCCGACCCCGGGTAGAAGAGGCCCTCGTGGCCGTCGTCCCAGCGAACGCGGTAGTGCGCCACCCCACCGCGGTGCGACACCTCGAGCACCTCACCCTTCTTTGGAAGATCGCCGAGGTGTGGACCGTCGACGACGATCTCGTCTCCAACTTCTGCCTGCATGATCATTCCGACCTCCACGATCTGGTCTTCGGAATCGACGACAACATCAGCATCCGCCGCGGCCGCCACGGGCGTCAGGGGCGGACGTCCCGAGACTCGGCGACCTCCGGCCTTGCCCCGAGTGAAGGGCAGGGGCGCGCGGCTTGACGGTGGCGGGGCCGAGAGTCGACTCTGGAGCCTCGTCTATGGACCCTTTCGGAGCTGTTCCGACATCTTTCGCGGACCTTCTCGGGGCACTTCCCGACGCAGTCGTCGTCGCGACGACCGACGGCCGGATCGCGGCGGTGAACGCCAATCTGTGCATGCTGGCGGGGTACTCGAGCGAAGAGCTCCTCG
>DATCCI010000281.1:0-2192 GCA_036511415.1 Acidimicrobiia bacterium | reverse complement strand
GAACGTCGAGCATCAGCAGCACCGGGGCGCGCCGCCGGGTCTCGTTCTGACGCATCATCAGATGCCCGCGGCGCGCCGTCGACCGCCAGTGCACATGGCGGAGGTCGTCGCCGGGCGCGTAGTCACGCAGGGTCATGAAGTCGCCGCTCGACTCCACCCGAGGGCGGACCGCGGGGTGGTCCCGGTCGAGGTCGAGACCTCCGATGTCGGGTGGCGGGACGATCTCGTGGACGCGCGGGTAGACGATCACCTGCTCGGTGCCGAGCATCCGCCGACTCGCGGAGACGAGCCCGAACGGATCGCCG
The DNA here is from genome assembly GCA_036511415.1 of Acidimicrobiia bacterium. Lineage (GTDB taxonomy): Bacteria > Actinomycetota > Acidimicrobiia > IMCC26256 > PALSA-610 > PALSA-610. The sequence goes on along the minus strand of DATCCI010000281.1, from coordinate 1,887 downwards.
AGCGTCGCGCGCAGCGGACCGATCTCGAAGCGGCCGCGCCGATCGGTGGGAAACCGGTACGCGGCCCGGGCTTCCTCGCCCGGGGCGAGCGGCGCGAGGAGGAACCGCGCTGCGCGTCGCCCTTGGTCGAACGCGTCGGCGACCGCGATCGTCGGGGCGCGGCGGGTGGCGGTGACCACGAGGTCGACCCGACCCTCCACTCCCACCTGCAGGAGCTCTTTCAGGGTTCGGCGGGCCACGAGCGATGGGTTCTTGACCCGCACCCAGACGTATGCGCCGATCAGCAGCAACAACGTTGCGACTGCGAGCACGGCGAGCTGTACCAGCCCGAGCAGCCGGGCGCCGACGTAGAGGCCCACGGCGGCCCCGACGAACGACCATCCGCGACGGGTCAGCACCGGTGTTTCGCGCCTCAGCCGGCGCGGTTCGCGGGAACGGGCACGCTTTCGAGGATTGCCGCCAGGACGTCGGCCGGGTTGACGCCGCGCATCATCGCCTCGGACGACAGCAAGAGGCGATGTTCGAGGACTGCCGACGCGAGCACCTTCACGTCGTCGGCAATGACGTACGCCCGCCCGATGCTGCCTGCGAGCGCACGCGCTGCACGCTGCAGGGCGAGCGCGCCCCGCGGGCTCACCCCGAGCATCAGGTCGCGGTGATGGCGGGTCGCCTCGGCGAGATCGACGATGTACCCCTGCAGCTCCGGTGAGACGTGGATGCGTCCGAGTTCGTATATCCACGCGGCGACGGTTTCCGCGTCGGTGACGGGTTCGAGCTCGTCGGGTTCGACGGAATCCTCTCCCTCGGCATCGAGGATCGCGATCTCCGCATCGCGGTCGGGATAACCGATGCGCAAGCGCAACAAGAAGCGGTCGAGCTGCGCCTCGGGCAAGGGATAGGTGCCTTCGAGCTCGACCGGGTTCTGAGTGGCGATCACCATGAACGGGCGTGGCAGCTTGTACGTCTGCGCATCGACGCTGACTTGGCGTTCCTCCATCGACTCGAGGAGCGCAGACTGTGTCTTCGGCGACGCGCGGTTGATCTCGTCGGCGAGCACGACGTTGGCGAACACGCCGCCCGGCCGGAACTCGAAGTCGCCGCGCGCGCGGTCCCACACCGAAACGCCGGTGATGTCCGACGGCAGCAGGTCGGGCGTGAATTGCACGCGTCGCCACGAGCCACCGGTCGAACGGGCGATCGCTTTCGCGAGCGAGGTCTTGCCGACGCCCGGCACGTCCTCGATGAGGAGATGGCCCTCGGAGAACAGACACACGAGGGAAAGGTGCACTGCCCGGCGCTTGCCGCGCAGCACCCGTTCGATCTGCGCGGCCAGGGTGTCGAACAGGTCTTTGAACGACTGCTCAGGGCGGGGCGCGGCTTGCACCGTTTACGACCTCCGTCCGGGGCGGTCCGGGCCACGGATGATCACCTCCCGTGCGGCGAGATTGTACCGGTGCCGGCCGTGCCGGCCTGCCGTGCAACCCGCGCCCCGGAACCCGCGCCCCGGAACCCGGCCCCGCGCGACCGCCGTTCCGTCTTGCGCCGCTTCCGACTAGCCGGCGCCGCGGCACCATTCGAGATACCGCACGACATCGACCACTCGTGGCCCAGCCGTTTCGCCGTAGGCCGTCTCGAGCCGGAACCGCACGTACGCGCGATCGGGGAAGGGAACGAACGGCGCGCGGGTCCACCAGCGCCTCGGGATCGCTCGTGCGATCTGGCGGATTGCGCTCGACCACAGGCGCGGCCGGCGCAACACGGCCGCGGAACAGTGGAACCAAAATGCCGGGCCGGGCGTCATGCCTGGGTCACCGCGATCGGGGCCCACGCCGGGCACGGTAGCGTGGCGGCGGTGGTCGGCGTCTCCGGGGACGACGGCGGCTCGCC
>DATCCI010000280.1:0-7411 GCA_036511415.1 Acidimicrobiia bacterium | reverse complement strand
CCGGCGACGCCGGCGAAGGACCGGCGACGAGGAACAGCGCCCGGGCCTCGGCCGCGTTCAGTCCGCTGAGGTCGGTGCGCGCGCCGCCGAGGAGCTCCCAGCCACCGTTGCGGCCCGGCCGCGAGTACACGGGCAGCCCGGCCATCGCCAGTGCGTCGAGGTCGCGGCGCGCGGTGCGCTCGGAGATCTCCAGCTCGGCTGCGACCTCGGACGCGGTCACCCGGCCCCGGGTCTGGAGCAGCATCAGGACGGCGACCAGCCGGTCGGCGCGCATGCCTGCATCATTTCAGGAGAACCGGTCAGGAGGTGGCCACTTTACGGGTGCAGTATGCGGACATGGACACGACAACCATCCCTGCCCGAACGACGCCCGCCCGCTTCCGCCTCGCCATCGACCCCCGCCCGCTCTTCTCGGCCGCCACGACGACGGGAACCGAGGTGATCGCGGCCGTTCGCCCTGACCAGCTCGCGCACGCAACCCCGTGCCCCGACTTCGACGTGCGCTCGCTGCTCGGCCATCTCGTCGACGTCCTCCACCGGGTCGCAGCGATGGGTCGGGGTGACGAGTACACGGCGGCGCCTATCGAAGTCGCCGGAGTGGCCGACCACGCCTGGACCGCGACGTGGCGCGCCGCCGTCGACGACGCGAACGCGGCCTGGGCCGACGACGGCGCGCTGGAGCGCACGATCGTGCTTCCGTGGGCGACCGACCGGGGCGGTGTCGCGCTGCTCGGCTACGTGAGCGAGATCACCGTGCATACGTGGGACCTCGCGCAGGCGACCGGCCGACGGCCCACCTGGAACGTCCCGGCCGTCGCCGGCGCCTACGAGCTGATGCGCAGTTGGCTCCCGGGCGCAGGGCGCGCGGAGATCTTCGAGGAAGTGCGCAAGAAGATGGGTTCCGACGCCCGCGCCGAGAACGCGTTCGCCGAAGTCGTTCCCGTCCCCGACGACGCGCCGCTCATCGACCGGCTCGTGGCCTGGACCGGACGCCAGCCGTGAGTCCGGTCGCGCGGCGGTAGCGTGACGCTCGTGCTCGACCACCTTTCCATCCAGTGCGACGATGCCGCCGCGAGCGCCCGGTTCTACGACGCGGTGCTCGTCGCGCTCGGCGCGAAGCGCGAGATGGATTTCGGGGCGGTGATCGGCTACGGCATCGGCCGGCCCGCGTTCTGGATCGCGCCCCGCACCGACGAGGTCCCGAATCGCCAATCGCACATCGCGTTCGCGGCGCCGGATCGCGCCGCGGTGCGCGCGTTCGTAGCGGCCGCAGTCGCGCACGGCGCGGAGGTGCTCCACGAGGCACGCGTCTGGCCCGAGTACCACCCGAACTACTACGGCGGCTTCGTCCGCGACCCCGACGGCAACAACGTCGAGGCGGTCTGTCACTCGCCCGAGGCGCAGCAGTGAGTGATGTACCGTGATCGGAAGCGCCGGCGGTCTCGCGTTCGAGGACGGCGCGGACCGTGGTCGGGTGCTCGTCTTCGGAACCGACACGAACGGTGCCTACTCGCTCATGGAATGGACCGTCGCCCCGTGTCCGGCAACCACAGAGACCGACCATCTCGACTTCGGCCCGCACCACCATGCGGAGATCGAAGAGGTGTTCGTCATCCGACGGGGCACGATCGACTTCCTGCTCGGCGACACCGTCACGACGTTGCACCCCAATGACGTCGTGCGGGTCCCCGCGGGAACGCGCCACGGCTTTCTCAATCGCTCCGGCGCCGATGCCGCAATGCTGGTCATGTTCAGCCCGGGCGGCTTCGAGGAGCTCTTCGTCAGGTACCGGACCGACCAACCGACGCTGAAAGGCGAAGGATTCGTCGCCGACGCACGACGGCTCTTCGCGACCGAGTTCGAGACGTAGTGCTACCAGAGTTGGTCGGCGTAGCGATCGGTCCCGACCACTGTGCGAAAGAATGGGGCGACGAGGCGCGTCGACGCGAGATCGTCGGCTTCGATCGCATCCGTATAGCGACGCAACGCGGGCAGCGCGTCCTGCACGCCGCCGGAAACGAACAAGAGCTGGCACAATCGCTCCGCTCCACCGGCCTTGCTGCCGAGATCCATCGGGACGTCGCGCGGATCGTTCTCGCCGGCCGCCGGCGTCCACGAGCTCACGATCTCGATCGGAGAAGCCGCGAGCAGCTCGGGCGCCCGCGAACGGGCGAGCTCGTCGTGGAGCCCGAGCGCATCACGCCCGCCCCGCGCGTCGAACCAGGCGATGACGAGTCCGTCGTAGCCGTGGTCGAGCGCGAGCTCGATCGGCACGGGATCGGCGTCGCGGTAGAGCGCGCCGAGGTGGTCGAACAAGACGGTGTGAGTATGGCGCCGCTCGGCGAAGCCGCGTCCCTGCGCGTAGAGCTCGCGCACCTGGTGGCGCGCCCACACGTCGAAATGGTCGGCGTGATGACCGCGCTCGACCCAGTAGATCGCGACGTACGAGCCCGCGTCGGGTGGTGAGGCGATCGTTTCGTCGTTGCTCGGCCAGCGTGCGTCCTTCAAGGCGCGGGTCGCCACCCAGCGACTGCCCGAGAAGAGGAACGGACCGATCATGCAACCCGCGTAGAAATGATCGCGCTCGTACCAGCGGTTGTACGCGACCTCGTAGCCGGGGTTCGGATCGACGAGCGTCAACAGCATGCTGCCGACCTTCATGCGGTAGTCGTCGACCCCGCCGACCTCGAGCGGATACGGCACGTCGAACCTCCACCGGAGCTGGACGAGGACGACGGCACCATAGGAGACTCGACCCGTGGATTTCGATCCGATCCTCGCAGCCGCCCGGAAGCTCGTCGACACCGGCATCACTCCGGCCTGCCAGCTCGCCGTGGCGTGCGACGGCGAGATCGTGTGCTTCGAGAGTTTCGGCTCGGCAACGAACGACTCGCGCTTTTGCGTGTTCTCCGCGACGAAGCCGATCGTCGCCTCGGCGATCTGGCTGCTGATCGGCGAAGGGTTGCTCGACCCGAGCCGCCCCGTCGCGCACTACATCCCCGAGTTCGCGACGAACGGCAAGGAGATCGTGACCGTCGAGCAGGTGCTGCTCCACACCGCCGGGTTCCCGAACGCGCCGATGGACCCCGTCGAGGGCGGCGACACCGTGCCCCGCGTCAAGCGCTTCACCGAGTGGCAGCTCGAGTGGGAACCGGGCACGCGCTTCGAGTATCACGCGCTCGCCGCGCACTGGGTGCTGGCCGAGCTGATCGATCGCCTGAGCGGGTACGACTTCCGCGACTACGTCGAGGCCCGGGTGTGCGCGCCGAACGGTCTTCCACGCCTGCTCGGACTGCTCGAGGAGGAACAGGACGACATCGCGTCCGGCGTCCGGCTCGGCAGTCCGCCCGCCGACTCACCGATCCCCGACGTCGACACCATGATCCTGAATCGTCCCGACGTGCGCGCCGCGGGAGTTCCCGGGGGCGGAGCGATCATGACCGCGGCGACGATGGCGCGCTTCTACCAGGCGCTCCTCCACGACTCCGAAAACGCGCGGCCGAACCGCGTGTGGGACGCCGACGTGCTCCGCGACGCGACGACGAACATCCGCTGCACGTTCCCCGATCCGCTCATGCACGTCGCCGCCAACCGGTCGATCGGACTCATCCTCGCGGGCGACGACGGTCTGCACCAGTTCCGCTACGGGATGTTCGGCAAGGACAACTCGCCGGGAACCTTCGGGCATGCGGGTGCCCATTGCCAGGTCGCGTGGGCGGATCCCGCGACCGGCATCTCGTTCGCGTTCCTGAAGAACGGGCTCGAGGCCGACATGCTTGCCGACGCGCTGAACGTGATCCCGATCACCAACGCCGCCGCCGCGCTTCGCTGACACGGAGGACATCGAGATCGTGCGCACACCGATCGCCGAACGACTCGACATCGAGTTCCCGATCTTCGCGTTCTCGCACTGCCGCGACGTGATCGCCGCCGTCAGTCGCGCCGGCGGCTTCGGCGTGCTGGGCGCGCTCGCCTTCACGCCCGAGGAGCTCGAGATCGAGCTCAACTGGATCGACGAGCACGTCGACGGCAAGCCCTACGGCGTCGACATCGTCATGCCCATGCAGTACACGGGCAAAGGTGGCGGCGACGAGGCGAACTTCTCCAACCTCGACGCCATGATCCCGCAGGCCCATCGCGACTTCGTCGAACAGCTCCTGGAACGCCACCACGTCCCGGAGCTGCCCGCCGAGCTGGACGGCGGCGTGATCAAGGCCGCGGGGCTCAACGTCGACGCGGAGGCACCGGGCCAGGTTGAGGTGTCGCTGCAACACTCTGGCGTCAAGATGCTCGTCAACGCGCTCGGGCCGCCGCCGCCCGCCGTCGTCAGCCTCGCGCACGAGCACGGCCTGCTCGTCGGCGCGCTCGTCGGCGCCAAGGCGCATGCGGAGCGGCAGGTTGCGATCGGCGTCGACGTGCTCATCGCGCAGGGCACCGAAGCGGGTGGTCACTGCGGTGAGGTCTCCACGATGGTGCTCATCCCCGAGGTCGTCGACGCAGTCGGCCCCGACGTTCCCGTGCTCGCGGCCGGCGGGATCGCGACCGGGCGGCAGATGACCGCCGCGCTCGCGTTGGGTGCGCAGGGCGTGTGGACCGGATCGCAATGGCTCACGGTCGCCGAGGCCAACACCAGCCCCGTCATCATGGAGCGCCTCCTCGCGGCGACGTCGCGCGACACCGTGCGTTCGCGCGCGTACACAGGTAAGCCCGCGCGTCAGCTGCGCAGCGCGTGGACGGAGGCGTTCGACGATCCCGAAGGGCCCGGAACGTTGCCGATGCCGCTCCAGGGCATCCTCCACCAGGAGGCCGCGCGGCGGTTCATGCGCGTGAACAACAAGGAGCTCACCGGTTTCCCCGTCGGTCAGATCGTCGGGCGCCTCAACGACGTGCGCCCGACCAGGGACGTGATCTTCGACATGGTCGAGGAGTGGATCGCCACGACCGAGCGCCTCAACACGCTGCTCGGCTAGTACGAGCTACCCCATCGCGGGCAGACCGAGCTTGCGGTGGTCCCAGGTCACCGTCTTGGCAACGCGCAGTTTCACGACCACGCGCTTGTTCAGCATCGCCTCCACGAACGGCTTCATCTCCTCGGTGTACGGCGCGTTGTAGCGCTCGAACACGCTGACGCCGAGCTCCCAGATGCGGTCGGGTTCTTCGACGATCTCGCCGGTACCGACCAGCGACACGCCGCGCAGCTGGTCGTAGGTGTCGCCCGCCTCGACGAGACAGGTCAGACGCGGATCGCGCCGGAGGTTCACGACCTTTTGCGCCTTGGTCTTGGTCTCGAACGCGACCGCGCCCTCGAGGAAGCCGTACCACATCGCCACCGAATGGATGCTGCCGTCGGCGGAGATCGTCGACATCGTCATCGAGCGGCGCTCGGCGAGGAAGGCGTCGACCTCCGCCGGTGTCATCTTGATGAGGTCACGCTGGTTGACGCCGTGGCCCATGGCGTTCGTCATGTCGAGCTGCTCCTTGCCGTACGCGTCCTGGTGGTCGAACTTCGCCTTGGTAGGAATGGCGGTGGTCAGCCTATGTTGAGCTCCTATGGCTGGCACAGTACGGCTCGAGGTCGACGGCGCAATCGCGACGATCGTCAACGACAACCCCGACAAGCACAACGCGTTCGACGACGACATGGACATGCAGCTGTTCGCGATCCTCGACGACCTCGCGCAGCGCCGCGATATCCGGGCGGTGATCTGGAAGGGCGAGGGCAAGTCGTTCTCGTCGGGCCGCGACGTCGGCTCGATCGGTACGATGCAAGTGCCGCTCTCGCACCACGAGCTCATGCGTCGCGGCCACCGCGGCATCCAGCGGGTCTGGGACGTCGACGCGCCGGTCATCGTCGCGTGCAAGGGCTGGGTGATGGGCGGATCCTTCCAGCGAGCGCTGCTCTGCGACGTACGGGTCGCGGCCGAGGGCACTCGCTTTCGCCTCCCGGAGGTCACCTACGGCGTGATCCCCGACACCGGCGGCGTCGCAGTGCTCTACGAGATGTGCGGGCACGGTCTCGTGAGCGACATGGTTCTCACCGGACGCGTGCTGTCCGCCGAGGAAGCCCTGACTCACGGAATCGTGTCGCGCGTCGTTCCCGGCGAGCAGCTCGACGCGATCGTGCGCGAGATGGCCGAGCAGGTCGTCGCGGCGCCGGCCGTCACGGTGAAGATGGCGCGCGAGGTGATCAAACATCTGGCGCTTCCGCAGATCCGCAGCTCGATGAGCGACGAGATGATCTACCAGACCTTCGTCAATCGCAGCGACGATCTCACCGAGATGCGCGCCGCGCGCGACGCGAACCGCCCACCGAACTACACGGGGAGCTGAGATGGTCGAACCCGCGAACGCCCACGGCCTCATCGGACTCCCGCAACCCCCGGCCGTCGGCGCGCGCGCACTACCGCCCGACACCTTCGACGGCGTCACCGTGGTCGTCACCGGTGCGGGCACGGGTCTGGGCAAGGCGATCGCGGCCGAGTTCGCGCGGGTCGGCGCATCGATCGTGATCGCGAGCCGCAAGCCCGAGCACCTCGACGCCGGCCGCGAGGCAATCGACGCCATCGGCGCGCCGGTGCTCACGGTTGCCTGCGACATCCGCGACGCCGAACAGGTCGCCGCCGCGTTCGACGCGGCCGAGCAGCGGTTCGGGCTTCCGGGCGTGCTCGTGAACAATGCGGCCGCCAACTTCCCGGTGCCGGCCGAGGACATGTCGCCGAACGCGTGGCGCACGGTCGTCGACATCACGCTGAACGGCACGTTCCTGTGTTGTCGAGAGTTCGGTCGCCGCCACATCGCCGCGGGCACGCCGGGTTCGATCGTCAACGTCGGCGCCTCCTACGCGTGGACCGGTGGTCCCGGCTTCGTCCACTCGGCCGCAGCCAAGGCCGGAGTGAAGAACCTGACCGAGTCGCTCGCGGTCGAGTGGGGCCCGTACGGCATCCAGGTGAACTCGCTCGTGCCGGGCCTGTTCCCGCACGAGGACATGACCGCCGACATCCGCGGCAATCTCGACCGCACTACCGACCAGGACGCGTGCCAGCCCGCGCTCCGAGTCGGCCAACGCCAGGAGCTCGGATGGGCGGCCACATTCCTCGCGTCGCCCTACGCACGATTCGTCTCGGGTCACACGCTCGTCGTGGACGGCGCGAACTGGCAGCGCCGCTCGATGACGAATCCTCCCGTCGTGACCATTCGCGACCAGATGGGCCGGGGAACGTTCGCGCTCGAGCCCTGAGCATCCCCGCCCTTCGCGTGCGTGCGCAATACCCTTCGCGAGATGGCGTTGCGGCTGCACCGGGTCACCGACGACACGCGCCAGCTGCGCGCCGCCATCCGCCGGACCGAGAACCTCGCCCGCCCTCCCGCCCGCCTCTCGATCGGCGCGATCGAGATCGAGCTCCGCCTGCTC
>DATCCI010000279.1:0-5224 GCA_036511415.1 Acidimicrobiia bacterium | reverse complement strand
CGACGTCAGCGACGACGGCGACGGTTTCGACGTGACGCAGTCGGCCACCGGTTTCGGATTGACGAGCATGCGCGAGCGGGCGGAAGCGATCGGCGGCGTCTTCACCGTGACGTCGGCGCCCGGCTGTGGTACGAGCATCCGAGTCGAAGTCGCATGACGATTCGCGTGCTCATCGCCGACGATCACGCGCAATTCCGCGCGATGGTTGGCGAGCTCTTGGAAGAGGCGGGCTTCGAGGTGTGTGCGCAGGCGGCCACCGGCGACGGCGCCGCCAAGCGAGCGGTCGAGCACCGCCCCGACGTCGCCCTGCTCGACATTCGCATGCCGGGCGGCGGGATCGCGGCGGCGCGCCGGATCGCGGCCGCACTGCCCGACACGCGCATCTTGATGCTCACCGTGTCTGCCGACTCGGACGACGTCCTCGATGCGCTCCAAGCGGGCGCGCAGGGCTACGTGCTCAAGGGCGCTTCGCCGGAGGAGATCGTCGACGCCGTGGTTGCGGTGCACGAGGGCGCCGCGGTGATCGCTCCGGCGGTCGCGCCTGCGGTCCTGCAAGAGATCCGGCGGTCGCGCGACCGCCACATCCGCATTGCCGCAGGAACGTCGGTTTCCCTCACCGAGCGCGAGTGGAAGATCCTGCACCTGCTCGATCAAGGCGAGTCGACGACTACTATTGCTTCGGCCCTGTACGTTGCGCCGGTCACGGTCCGGTCGCACATCTTGGCGCTGAACCGCAAACTCAAGGTGCGCAACCGCGCCGACGCGGTGAAGCTGTTCCGAAGCCAGCGTCCGGGAACGGCCGCGTCAAGCGGTACCGATAGTTGAGGCGCAATCAACGTGACGCGGCGAGCGTTGAGACGGAACCAACGCGCTAAACGAACACTTCCCGCGCCGACACGTCTAGGTTGAGGGAGAGCAATCCCAAGCAATCCCAAGCAATCCCAGTTGCGTCGAAGGCCCCCGGGACCTCATGACTCCCTCGGGGGCCTTTGCGCGTCTGGCTCTACTTGTGCGCCAGCATCGGGGACACGGCGTTTCCGCCTTTGATCTCATGCGGGATGAACGCGGTTGCGAGCGCCGACTCGTACGAGATGATGCCCGCGTCGGCGAGTTCGTTGAGCGACGTCTCCATTGTCTTGTGGCCGGCACCAAGCGCGATCTGCATCGCGTTGCGCAGCTGGTTCGACTTGCCCTCGCGGATCAGGTTGGACACCGGCTGGGTACCCAGCAGCACTTCGTAGGCAGCGATGAGGCCGGGGCCCACCCGTGGCACGAGGCGCTGCGCGACAACGGCCGACATCGTGCTCGAGAGCTGCTGACGAATCAGGCCCTGCCGGTCGGCCGGGAAGACATCGACGATGCGATCGAGTGTCTGCGACGCATCGTTGGTGTGCAGCGACGAGAAGACGAGATGGCCGGTCTCCGCGAGTGTCAGGGTGATCGCGATGCTCTCCGGATCGCGCATCTCGCCCACGAGCACGATGTCGGGGTCTTCGCGCAGCGCGGCGCGCAGCGCCCGCTCGAACGACTGCGCGTCGATACCTACCTCGCGCTGGTGCACGACCGCGATCTTGTTCTTGTGCAGATATTCGATCGGATCTTCGATCGTGAGGATGTGACACGGCCGGAGCTCGTTGATGGCGTCGATCATTGCCGCCATGGTGGTGGACTTACCGGAGCCGGTCGGGCCGCAGAACAAGATCAGACCCTGCTTGAGCGTGATGAGATCGCGCACCGACTGCGGGAGGCCGATCTCGTCGAACGACGGGATCGTGCTCTGGATCAGACGCAGGGAGACGGCCGGCAACCCGCGTTGGTAGAACGCGTTGCCGCGGAAGCGATACTCGCCGTACGAGAACGCGAAGTCTTCGTCGCGGTTGCGCTCCATATCTGCACGTTGGTCGCGGTCGAGCAGGTCGTCGAGGTACTGGTCCATCAGCGACTCGTCGACGACCGGCTGGTTGTCGACCTCGTGGATCAACCCGTCGAGGCGGATCATCGGACGGGAGCCGATCGTCAGCACGAGATCGGTACCGATCACCGAGGCGACCGCCTCGAGGGCGGACTGGAGAGCAGCGTGGATTTCCATCTCGAAACTTTATCGGCCACTGACCTGGCGATTTCCAGGGATCCGGGTCGTTGTGTCCGTCTTGTCTGCAGATTTTTTCTCGGCCGCCCAGGGATTTCCGAGGTTGCCGGGGAAGCTCAGGTCGACGGCAACGGCTGCCGATCGGAGGTGCGATGGACCGAAGCTGGCTCTCCCTGACCGTGCCCGTGGTCGGCGCCGTCGTGCTCGACGATCAGCTCACCAAGGCCGTGGCGGCGCACGCCGGCCTGGTCGCTCACAATCCCGCCTACGCGCTCGGCGCGGTCGGCGGTCCCGCGCCGCTCCTGATCGTGGGAACCGTCGCCGTCATGGCCGCCTTCCTCGCGCTCGTGGCTCGGCCGGCCGTCGCGCTCGGCGTCTCGCCCCTCGCTCCCGCACTCATCATCGGCGGGATGCTCGGCAACGCCCTGGACCGCATCCGGTTCGGTGCCGCCCGCGACTTCATCGTGACGCCCTGGGCAATCGTCAACGTCGCCGACCTCGCGGTCGCCGCGGGCATGGTGGCGTTCGTCGGCACCGTCGCCTGGCGCCTCTACCGATTGCGGCTCGCGGCCGCACATCCGGTGCGCGTTGGCTACAGCAACAACTGAGCGGATCTATCCGCCGCGGCGACGATCGGTGCAGTGCGGAGCGTTTCATATGCTTGTGGATTGGAGGGGGCAGGGTGATCCGGGGTCGTTGGGTGGCCGCGGCCATGGCGGTGATCGGTTTGGCGGCAATCGGGTTACCGGTCGCCGCCGCCGGGCATGCGGGCGCCGCCGTGCCGCAAGCGTCGCATCGGTTCGGCGCGCCCGGGAGCGTTCACCGTGTCGCCGGACCTCCGCGCGCGAGTGTGCTCCAGATGGCGGACCGGGCGAAGATTGCATCGGTGCAGCCTGCGAGCGTCGCGCCGGTTTCCCAGTTCTTCCCCGCCTGCTATGGCGATTCGCGCAACATTTCGGGCTTTAGCGGTTCTCTTCGTCCCGCCTCGCTCGGCGCCTTCTACAGCTGCATTCATCACGCGTGGACGTTCGAGGTGCAGACGGCGGACACCTGGGCAAAGAACTCCCTCGGTGCGTGGGGCGTCTTTATCGATACCGACGGCAACTTCAACAACAGCTGTGCTGGTTCCGAATATCTGGCGTTCGTCGAGCAAACCGGCACTACCGGCGACTTCGTCGGTGGTGTACAGGCGACGACGGGAGACCCGACCGGGCAGAACTGCACCTTCGGCACCGTCGTTCCCGGAGTGATCACGATCACGGGCAACAGCGCGGCGATCACCTTCCCATGGACGGCGATCAACAACAGCCCGTCGCTCGCTTGGAACGGGCTGCTCCAGAACCGCACGGAAGAGATCAATGGCGGCGGCGACGAGGTGCCGAACGCGAACTTCGTCGACGGGCCGTTGACGGGCGGGATACTCGACTCCATACCGGGACCCACACCGGCGGCTTGTACGACACCCGGCCCGAACGGCGCGCAATCGGCCAGCACGTCTGATTCTCAGCGCGCGGTCGTCGCGTTGCGCAGGGCCGGCTTCGCCAACGTGCACGATTACGGCGAGGGCGTCGTCGCCTTCACCGGCGACTCCGCGCGGGCCGAGAAGGCGCTGGCCGCGGCAGGAGTCGGCGTCCGGATCTCCCGTAGCCAACCGTTTGCGCCGGCGGGCGGCACCACTACCGCCCCCGACGACACGAACTTCGGTTCGCAGTGGAACCTCGGCGCGATCAACGCGACCGGGGCTTGGGCGGTGACGACGGGGAGCAACGTCGTTGTCGCCGACGTCGACACGGGCGTGGACTTCACGCAAGCCGACCTGGGCTCTCCGCAGTTGGTCCCGGGCATCGACGAGACCGGCACCACACCCGTCGGGATCGATTACACGTCGGGCAACACCGACTCGGACGGTCACGGCACCGCGGTGGCCGGCGCGATCGCGGCCGCGACCAACAACAGCAACTTGTTGGCGTCGCTCGGCTGGAACACCAGCGTGATGCCGGTCAAGGTCGACTTCACCAACGCGCAGGTCGACAGTCAGATCGCGGCGGGGATCGATTGGGCGGCCGATAACACCACGAACCCAGTCAGAGTGATCAACCTCAGTCTCGGTGGCCCGTGCCCGGACGCGGTCGTCCAAACGGCCATCCAACATGCCCAGAGCAAGGGCATCCTGGTCGTGGCCGCCGCGGGCAACGAGGCACTGAGCGCGGGCTTCGATCTGACGCCGAGCGATCTCGCCTACAACGACGCCCCGTCGTATCCCGCCGCCTTTTCCGGCGTGCTGGCGGTGGGCGCCACCGGTCGCGACGGCTACCGCGCCGCCTACTCGAATACCGGGTCGTACGTCGGGGCAATGGCTCCGGGCGGCAGCGCTGATGGCACTGCAGCCGATGACATCTCGCTCCTGAAAAGTGGCGGTACGACGACCACCGAGGCCGGCACCAGCTTTGCCGCGCCGCAAGTTGCCGCGGCAGCAGCCCTGATCCTGTCCGTCAACCCCGCACTCACGCCCAGCCAGATCACCGAGCTGATCACGGGCTCGGCCGGCGATCTCGGGCCGCCGGGCTCCGATATCGAATACGGGAACGGGATACTCAATGCCAGCGCCGCGCTCGCGGACACGCCGTCGGCCATTAGCGGCTACGGCACCTTCTACAGCCTCGCGCCGTCCCGCATCCTGGACACGCGTCATGGGTTGGGTGCGCCCCAAGCCAAGGTCGGCGCCGGCAACTCCATAAATGTGACCGTGGACGGCAGGGGAGCGATTCCAGCTACCGGCGTCGCCGCGGTGGTGCTCAACGTGACCGTCACCGATCCCACAGTTCCCGCGTTTGTGACGGTGTGGCCCGCCGGTCAGACCCGACCGAACGCATCCAACATCAACTTCACCGCGGGGCAGACGGTTCCGAACCTGGTAACGGTCAAGGTGGGATCCGGCGGCCAGGTCAGCCTGTACAACAGCGCCGGTAGCACCGACCTGATCGCCGATGTCGCCGGCTACTACGGCGATGGCAGCGCTCCGGCCGGCAGCACCTTCGTCCCACTGTCCCCGGTTCGGCTGCTGGATACCCGCACCACCGGGGGACCCATCTTGGGAGGCGCCACCCGGAACCTCGCAATAGCCGGCGCCCCGGG
>DATCCI010000278.1:0-4143 GCA_036511415.1 Acidimicrobiia bacterium | reverse complement strand
TCGCTGTTCGTCGGCAATGTGAGGTTGTCGATCCTCGTCGGTGTGCTCGTGACCGCGATCGCCGCGCTCGGGCTCGACGTGCTCGTTGCGCGTACCGGCGAGCTTTCGCTCGCCCACGCCGCATTTCTCGGTGTCGGTGCGTTCACGGCCGTCAACGTAGGCAGCAGGGGCGCGCCCTGGCCGGTGACGATCCTCGCGGCCGTCGCGGTCACCGCGGCCGCGGCGACCATTGCCGGCTTGCCCTCGCTGCGCATCCGCGGCCTCCAGGTCGCAATCACCACACTCGCGTTCCAGGAATTCGCCGAGGTGTTCCTGTTCTCGCGCAGTGACGTCACCGCGGCCGGCCGAACGTGGACGCGGCCGTCGTTCGTGAGCAGCGACATCCGTCTCTACCTGTTCGCGCTCGCGCTCCTCGTGCTCGTGCTCGTCGTTCGCCTTCGAGTAGGTGTCACCAAGGCGGGTCGCGCGCTCCTCGCGGTACGTGACGTGCAGGACCGAGCGGTGTGCTTCGGGGTCGAGCCCGGGCCGAGCAAGCTGCTCGCGTACGCGCTGTCGGGTGCGATCGTCGGCCTCGCCGGCAGCCTGTTCGCCCTCAAGGCCGGCTCCATCAGCGCGAACGATCCGTTCCTGCTCCTCGAGTCGCTGCAACTCGTCGCGATCCTTGTCGTCGGCGGCACCGGGTCGCCGGCCGGAATCGTCACCGCAGCGGTGTTGGTGAAGGGCCTCCCGCAATTCATGTCGACGATCCCGTTCACGCATCTCCACGCCGATCGGATCGTGCCGATCGCGTCGGCGGCGCTCCTCGTGATCGCCGTCGTCGCCGCGCCTGACGGCATCGGAGGTCTGTATCGCGCCGCCGGACGGCTGCTCGACCGGTGGCTGGATCCGCGCGCCCGCCTCCGCCCGGAGCCGCGTGCGCGCAGTGTCGACCGCGACGCGCCGGGCGCGGCCCGACTCCCGCATGTACAGCGTTCGCTCTCGTTGCGCATGCCGGTGCCGGCGCTGCTCGAGGCGCGCGATGTCCGGGTCGAGTACGGCGGTGTGACTGCACTCGGCGGCGTCTCGCTCGAGGCGCGGCGCGGTGAGATCGTGGGCCTGATCGGCGCGAACGGCGCGGGTAAATCCACCTTCTTCAATGCGGTGTCGGGCCTCGCGCCCGTAACCGGCTCGATCCGATACCGCGGCGTCGAACTGGTGGGCCGACGCGCGTCCGGTCGCAGCGCGCTCGGGACCTCGCGCACGTTCCAGGACGTCGGGTTGCTGCGCCCCGAGAGCGTCGTCGAGAACGTGTTGCTCGCGCAGACCTGGCTGGCGCGTTATGCCGCCGGAGTGGGGATACTCGGCATGGGCGGGAGCGTGCGCACCGAGGGCGAGCTCCGCCGACGCGCCCGGCTCGCGCTCGAGCTCTTCGGTCTCGATCACCTCGAGAACGAGCGCGTCGGCTCGCTCCCGTACGGAACGATGCGCATCGTCGAGATTGCGTCGGCGATCGCCGCGGGTCCCGATCTGCTGCTGCTCGACGAAGCCACGGCCGGCCTGGGCCCCGAGGAGTCGCAGGCGCTCGGCGACCGCTTTCTCGCGGTGCGAGACGAGCTCGACTTGACCCTTGTCATCGTCGAGCACCACGTCCCGCTCGTCGCACGGGTGTGCGACTACGTGTATTGCCTCGAGTCGGGAGTGCTCATCGCCGAGGGCAAGCCGGGCGACGTCACCGCCGATCCGCGGGTCGTCGAGTCGTTCCTCGGTCGCGCCGACGCGGCGAGCGGACGGAGTTCACGGTGAGCGGCGGCGGGGCGGAATCTCTTCTCGACGTCGAAGACCTGTGCGCGGGCTACGGATCGTTGCCGGTGCTCTTCAATATCGACCTCGACGTGCGCGCCGGCGAGGTCGTCGCGCTCATGGGATCGAATGGTGCCGGCAAGACGACGACGATGCGGGCGATCACGGGCTTGCTGCGAACGACGCGCGGTCGAGTTCGCTTCGCGGGCGCCGACATCACGAGCGAGCCGACCGAGCTGCGCGTCGCGCGCGGCATGAGCCTCGTACCCGAGGGCCGAGGCATGCTCCGGGACCTGACGGTGGCCGAGAACCTCGAGATCGGCGGGTACGCGGTACGCGACCGGCGCGTCGCGGCCGAAGCGACCGAGCGCGCCTACGCGGCGTTCCCGATCTTGGCCGAGCGCCACGATCAGAAAGCCGGCCGGCTCTCCGGCGGTCAACAGCAGATGCTGGCCATCGCACGCGCGCTGATGAGCAGCCCGCGTCTGTTGCTCGTCGACGAAGCGTCGCTCGGCCTGTCGCCGGCCATGACCAAGACGGTCTTCGACCTCATCGCCGACGTGCGTCGGACCGCCGGTACCGCCGTGCTCGTCGTGGAGCAGAACGCCGGTGCCCTGGACCTCGCCGACCGAGCGTTCGTGCTCGAAAAGGGCCAGGTCGTCGACCGCGCGGAAGGGGCCGAGATGCGAGCGATGCAAGGCCGGCTCCGCGACGCGTACCTCGGCCGCCGCGCGCCCGACGCGGCGCGATGACGCCTACCGGACGAAACCCGATCACCTGCAGGAGGTCCATCCATGACTGACACCACTGGCCGCTGGCGGCTCGTCGTCGGCGTTGCCGCGCTCGCCGCGGCCGCAGTCGTCGGCCTCGTCGGCTACCTGAAGTTGAGTCTCGAACCCTCGCTCAACCATCAGCTTCCGTATCTGGCGTCGGCCGGTATGGCGCTGGTATTCCTCTCCGCCGTCGGCGTCAGCCTCGTCGTGACCGATCAACTCCGAACCGACGACGCCCGGACGCAGGAGCTGGCCGCGGCAATCGAGCGCCTGGCCGACGCGCTCGCACCGGGCATCGAACGCCCGGCGCGGCGCGAGTCGCCCGTCACCGGGAGGGGCGCGACGCCCGGCGAGGAGGCGACCCGGCCATCGGCGTGACACCTATCGGCGTGATACCTACGGAAGCCGGTCAGGTCACATCGGAGTTGCTTTGGCGGTGAACGTGTTTCCCGGCCCCGGGATCACGAGATTCAGCGCGGTGGTGAGAGCTCCGCACGTCTTGAGCGGCGGGATCGTGTAGAGGCCGGAGAACGTCGCGGGCGCGAGCGGTTTCGCGGCACCGCGCATGGTGACGCTCACCGGTGTCGAGGTCGTGCAACTGTTGCCCACCAAGTTGACCGGCACGATGCCGGCGTAGGCGCTGACAATGTGGATGTTGAACGTCGCCGTTGCGACGATCGGGAACGGAACGGTCGAGAAATCGACGGTGCCGGTCACGGGCTTCGTCTCGACGATCTGCACCGTCGCCGTCACCAAGGGCACGATGCCCGCGAGCTTGATCTTGATCGTGGCGGGCGGAAGGGTGATCGTGCCCGACAGCCGGGCAGTGGTGACGTCGATGGCCCCGACGAACGTTCCCGGAGGCACCGTCACCGTCTGGTTGAGCTTCTTGAGGTGCGTCGTGGCATCGACCCGGTACGAGAACGGGAGGAGCGTGTCCGCGCCCGCCGGTTGAGCCACGGTCGCGATCAGCGTCAACGGCACGAGCAACGTCAGCAAGGCCGCGACTCTGCCTTTCATCGAGCGCACCATCGTGAGCGTCATCCTGTTTCTCCAATCGTCGATCGGCCCACGTCAATAGGCCATCGTCACGCCGAATGTGCCCGGCTCGGCTCGACGCGCGGGCTGAACCTGCTCGAACCCCCGTCCGCGCGGCCCTCGACCGCGTCCCCCCTCGGTTATCGGCACGCACCCGGTCGCGGCGGGTACACCATGCTTTCCGCACTGTACATCATGATTTTCATTTGTAAAGATGGCGCAGCTCGCAGGGGAGAACGTGACTCGCGACGAAGCCGGTCAGGCCGGCAGTATGCGGGCCGTTGCCCGCCGCATGATGGTCCGCATGTAGTCATCGGCGTCCGCTCCGGTCGCCCATCCGATGAGCGCGCTGAAATAGACTCTTTCGAGCAGTTCGGCCGCCTCTCGGTCAGCCGCACGCGTACCGCTCGGTGAGATCGCCGACGCGAGGACCGCCTGGGTTATGAGTGCGAACGCTCGCACGTGCTGCACGACGTCCGGCTTGCCGCTGAGCAGCGCGCGGAGCAGCGCGACTGTGAGCGTGCGGTTCGCGGTCATGATTCGGTTCAGCTCC
>DATCCI010000277.1:0-5758 GCA_036511415.1 Acidimicrobiia bacterium | reverse complement strand
CCCGAGGAAGGCGTCGAGCAACGTCGTCTTGCCGCTCCCGTTCGCGCCGACGATCGCAACCCGTTCGCCGTACTCGATCTGGAGGTCGATCGGACCCAGGACGAAGTCGCCCCTGCGTACGGTCGCTCCGGCGAGACGCGCGACGATCGCGCCGCTTCGGGGCGCGGCCGCGATCTCCATGCGCAGATCCCAGCCCGCCCACGGCTTGGCGATCGCGTTCGACTCGAGCCGGGCGAGCGCGCGATCGGTGATCTTGGCCTTGGCGGCGACGTGCTCGCTGCTGTTGCGCCGGAACTCGCGCACGTTCTTGTCGTTCTCGCCCGACTTCTTCAACCTCGCCTTGCCCTGCACCGACCATTGGCGCTGGCGCCGGGCCCGGTCGAGCAGCTCGCCGCGCTGCGCGCGGTAGTCGGCGTACTCCTCCTCGGCGTGACGGCGCGCGGTCGCGTGCTCGTCGAGATACGACTGCCATCCGCCGGCGTACTCGGTGGCGGAGTGCAGGTGCTCGTCGAGCTCCAGGACCGACGTGATCGTGCGGTCGAGGAACGCGCGATCGTGCGACACGATGACGGCACCGCCGGTCAGCTCGTCGTGCAGGAACTGTTCCAAGCGCTCGAGTCCGCCGAAGTCGAGGTCGTTGGTGGGCTCGTCGAGGAGGAACACGTCGAAGCGCGCGAGCACGATCGCGGCGAGGCTCGCGCGCGCGGCTTGTCCACCCGACAACGACGGCATGTCGAGATCGAGCACGCGGGTCGGGAGACCGAGGTCGGCACATACCGCGCCGAGCCGGGCGTCGAAGTCGGCCGCGCCGAGCGCGAGATAGCGCTCGAGCGCCTCGGCGTACGTGTCGTCGGCGCCCGGGCGTTGCTCGGCGAGCGCGGCGGATGCCGTGTCCAGCGCCCGTTCCGCGCGGGTGACTCCGGTGCGGCGCGCGAGGTACGCGCGCGCCGTCTCGCCCGCACGTCGTTCGGGCTCCTGCGGCAGGTAGCCAACCGTCGCCGCGGGCGGGGTGCGGGTGACGGTTCCCGAATCGGGCACGTCGAGGCCGGCCAGGATCTTGAGCAGCGTCGACTTGCCGGTGCCGTTGGGAGCGATCACCCCGACCCGGTGCATCGGTCCGACCGTGCACGAGATGCGATCGAGCACGACACGCGGCCCGAACGACTTGGTGATGTCACGGGCGACGAGGGAGGCGAAGGAGGCTGACCCGGGTTGGGACACGGAAGGAGGCACGGCGACACCTGCGGTCGAGCGGTGGACGAGAGGCTCGGAAGGCGGCCGGATCACGACATCGAGCTCGAGGATAGCCCGACGTGCGAGCATCCCCGGCGTGAATTCGTCCGACCCTTTGCCGGCCGCGGCGCTCGAGCTCGACGAGGACGGCGAGGCCCATGGGCTGCGCGTGGTCGACGCGCGCCACGCGGGCGTGGCGTTCGAGCGGGCGCGCCTCGTCGACGTCGAGCTGGTGCGCTGCGACCTGTCGGGCTGCGACTTCTCCGAGTCGGTGTGGCATCGGGTGAAACTCGTCGACTGCCGGGCCTCGGCGATCGAGCTACCGCAGTCGCTGCTGCGCGAGGTCTCGTTCGTCGATTGCCGGCTGGAAGACGCGAATTTCCGGCTCGCCAAGCTGCAGCGCGTCCGTTTCGACGCGTGCGCTCTCGGCCGGGCCGAGCTCATCGGCGCGCAACTCGAAGACCTGGCGTTCGACGGGAGCGACCTCGCCGGCGCCGACTTCTCCAAGGCGAGATGCTCCGGAGTCGACCTGCGGCGTTCCCGGCTCGACGGTCTGCGGGGCGTCGGGTCCCTCGCGGGCGCGACGATCGGTGCCGACCAGCTCGTCGGCCTCGCGCCCGCGCTCGCGCAGGCGCTCGGCCTGCGGATGCGCGGTGAGGAACCCGGTGCCGAGGACGCCCGGTCCGACGAATAGCCGCCGCGCCCACGGGGGAACCGGTCCGCTTTTCGTTCGCCCCACAGGTCGCCGCCGCCGCTAGAATCGTCGTGCTCCGCCCCGGGCCAATGTCGTCCCGCGGTGGCCAGATCCCAACGGACCAGATCCCAACGGAGCTGACCGCCTGAAACGAGGACGACACCGTAGTGGCCGATCGCGAGCTACCCCCGCTCTACGACCCCCGATTCGAGCACGACTCGTGCGGCGTGGGCTTCGTCGTCGACATGCAGGGCCGCAAGAGCCACGCGATCGTCGACCAGGCGCTCACGGCGGTCTGCTGCCTGAACCACCGTGGCGCGGCGGGCGCGGAGCCCGACACCGGCGACGGCGCGGGGATCTTGGTGCAGATGCCCGACGCGTTCTACCGCGCGACCGTCGGCTTCGAGCTCCCTCCTTCGGGTGCTTACGCGACGGGCATCGCGTTCGTCCCGGCAGACCGCGTCGACGCCGCCACCGACGCGGTGGCCAAGGTCCTCGCCGACGAAGGCTTCACGCTGCTCGGCTGGCGTGCGGTCCCGGTCGACGCGGCCCGTCCGGGCGCGTCGGCGCGAGAGTTGATGCCCGCGTTCGTGCAGGTGTTCGTGGCCAAGAACGGTCTCGCCGGCGACGAGCTCGAACGGCACGTCTACCTCGCCCGCAAGCGCATCGAGCACGAGACCGAAGCGTACTTCGCGTCGCTCAGCGGACGGGTCGTCGTGTTCAAGGGCATGCTCACGCCCGACCAGCTCGGTGAGTTCTATCCCGACCTGCGCGACCCGCGCTTCGAGAGCGCGCTCGCGCTCGTGCACTCGCGCTTCAGCACGAACACGTTCCCGAGCTGGCCTCTCGCGCACCCTTACCGGATGCTCGCGCACAACGGCGAGATCAACACGGTTCAGGGCAACGAGAACTGGATGCGGGCCCGCGAGGGCGTGATGGCAAGCAGCGTGCTCCCGGGCGATCTCGAGCGCGCCTTCCCGATATGCACTCCCGCGGCGTCCGACACCGCTCGCTTCGACGAGGCGCTCGAGCTGCTCAACCTCGCCGGCCGTCCGCTCCACCACGCGATCTTGATGATGATCCCCGAAGCGTGGGAGAACCACGAGAGCATGGACGCGCCCCGCAAGGCGTTCTACCGGTACCACGCGGCACTGATGGAGCCGTGGGACGGCCCGGCCTCGATCGCGTTCAGCGACGGCACCGTCATCGGCGCGGTCCTCGACCGCAACGGCCTGCGACCGTCGCGCTACTGGGTCACCGACGACGACCGCGTGATCATGGCGAGCGAGGTCGGCGTGCTCGACGTCGATCCGGCGAAGATCGTGAAGAAAGGTCGGTTGGAGCCGGGGAAGATCTTCCTCGTCGACACCGCCCAGGGGCGCATCATCCCCGACGAGGAGATCAAGGCCGATCTCGCCGCGCAGCACCCCTACCAAGCGTGGCTCGACGCCGGGCTGGTGCATCTCGACGACCTGCCGCCGCAGTTCCCCCTCGTGCCCCAGCACAGCTCGGCGGTCCAGCAGCAGCGAATGTTCGGGTACACCGAAGAGGACCTGCGCCTGATCATCGCGCCGATGGCCCGCAACGCGGTCGAGTCGCTCGGCTCGATGGGCACCGACACCCCGGTTCCCGTGCTGTCCGACCGACCCCGCATGCTGTACGAGTACTTCAAACAGCTGTTCGCGCAGGTCACGAACCCGCCACTCGACGCCAACTTCGAGGCGCTCGTCACTTCGCTCAACTCGGCGCTCGGGCCTGAGGGCAACCTCCTCGACCCGACGCCGGAATCGTGCCGGCAGATCGTGTGCCCGACGCCGATCCTCACCAACGAGGAGCTGGCCAAGCTGCGCTACATCGACGACACCGACTCCGCGGTGCCGGGATTCACGCCGTTCTCCGTGTACTGCCATTATCCGGTCGCCGAGGGTGGCGAGGGACTGCGGATGGCGATCGACAGCGTGCGCACCCAGGTCAGCGATGCGATCGCGAACGGCGCGAACCTCGTGATCCTCTCCGACCGCTACGCCGACGGGGAGAACGCGCCGATCCCGGCGCTGCTCATCACCGCCGCGGTTCACCACCACCTCGTGCGCGAGAAGACGCGCACACGCGTCGGGCTCGTGGTCGAGACCGGCGAGGCACGCGAGGTACACCACTTCGCGTTGTTGTTGGGTTACGGCGCGGGCGGCATCAACCCGTACCTCGCGTTCGACACGATCCGCGACTTGTGTCGTGAGGGCGTGCTGAGCGGCCTGACGGAACGCAAGGCGGTCAAGAACTATGTCAAGGCCGCGGGCAAGGGCATCCTCAAGGTGATGTCGAAGATGGGGATCTCCACGGTCGCGTCGTACACGGGGGCGCAGATCTTCGAGGCCGTCGGTCTCCAGAGGCCGCTCGTCGACGAGTACTTCACCGGAACCGCGTCGCGCATCGAGGGCATCGACCTCGACGTCATCGCCGAGGAGGTCGCCCGGCGGCACGACATCGCGTACCCCGACCGGCCCGAGGAGCTGGCGCACCGCGAGCTGACCGTGGGCGGCGAGTACCAGTGGCGCCGGGAAGGGGAATACCACCTCTTCAATCCGGAGACCGTCTTCAAGCTCCAGCACTCGACGCGCTCGGGTCGTTACGACGTGTTCAAGCAGTACACGAAGCTCGTCGACGAGCAGTCGCGCCGGATCGCGACTCTGCGAGGGCTCTTCGAGCTGCGCGCCGGCGCGCGGCCGCCCGTGCCGATCGACGAGGTCGAACCGGTCGCCTCGATCGTCAAGCGCTTCTCGAGCGGCGCGATGAGCTACGGCTCGATCTCGAAGGAAGCACACGAGAACATCGCCATCGCGATGAACCGTCTCGGTGGGCGTTCCAACACCGGCGAAGGCGGCGAGGATCCCGACCGGTTCGTACGCGACACCAACGGCGACTTGCGGCGAAGCGCGATCAAGCAGGTCGCCTCGGGGCGCTTCGGCGTGACGAGCGAATACCTCGTGAACGCCGACGACCTGCAGATCAAGATGGCGCAGGGTGCGAAGCCCGGCGAGGGTGGGGAGCTCCCGGGCTACAAGGTGTACCCGTGGATCGCGAAGACCCGGCACTCGACCCCTGGCGTGGGGCTCATCTCGCCCCCTCCGCATCACGACATCTACTCGATCGAAGATCTCAAACAGCTGATCCACGACCTGAAGAACGCGAACGACCGCGCGCGCGTGCACGTGAAGCTCGTCGCGGAAGTGGGGGTCGGGACGGTGGCGGCGGGTGTGTCGAAGGCGCACGCCGACGTCGTGCTGATCTCGGGTCACGACGGCGGCACCGGCGCCGCGCGTCTCACCTCGATCAAGCACGCGGGGGTGCCGTGGGAGCTCGGCCTCGCGGAGACGCAACAAACGCTCCTACTGAACGGGTTGCGCGACCGGATCGTCGTGCAGGTCGACGGGCAGCTGAAGACCGGCCGTGACGTCGTGATCGCGGCGCTCCTCGGAGCGGAGGAGTTCGGCTTCGCCACCGCCCCACTCGTGGTGAGCGGTTGCATCATGATGCGGGTCTGCCACCTCGACACGTGTCCCGTCGGGGTCGCGACCCAGAACCCGGAACTGCGCAAGAAGTTCTCGGGCAAGCCCGAGTTCGTCGTGAACTTCATGGAGTTCATCGCCGAAGAAGTGCGCGAGCTCCTCGCGTCGCTCGGGTTCCGTTCGATCGAGGACGCGATCGGCCACGTGGAGCTGCTCGACTTCCGTCAGGCGCTCGAGCACTGGAAGGCGCGTGGTCTCGACCTCTCGCCGATCTTGGCGCAGCCGGTCAACAAGTACGACCAGACCTTCTTCTGCTCGAAGGGTC
>DATCCI010000276.1:0-2757 GCA_036511415.1 Acidimicrobiia bacterium | reverse complement strand
CGCCGTGCTCGCCGCGGCCCGCGGGGAGATCGGCCCCGAGGTGGAACTCGCCGCCGACGCGAACGGGAGCTACGGGCCCGACGCGGCCCGACGCCTGTTCGACCGGATCGGCGACCTCGCGCTGCAGTGCGTCGAGCAACCCTGCGCGCCGGAGGCGCTGGCCGAGCACGCGCGCCTCGTGCAGCACGTCAGCACGCCGATCTGTCTCGACGAGACGATCACGAGCGTCGCGGTGGCGAACGAGGCGATCGACGGGCGCGCGTGCGACGCGATCGCGATCAAGGTCGGGAGGCTCGGGATCGGCGAAGCGAAACGGGTACACGACGCGTGCGCGCGCGGCTCGATCGACGCGTTGCCCGGCGGGATGTTGGAGACCGGCGTGGGCCGCGCCGCGTTGCTCGCCGTTGCGGCCCTGCCGGGATGCACACTCGCCGGCGACTGCTCGGCGTCGGAGCGCTACTTCGGCGTCGACGGCGACCTCACCGAACCGTTCGTCATCGACGACGGCCGGCTGCACGTGCCCTCCGGTCCCGGGCTCGGAGTCGAGCCCATCCCCGAGCGGCTGTCGCGTTACACGGTCGCGCGCGAGCGAGTCACGGCCCGGGGTTGATCGAGACGATCGTCATCAGGGCTTCGGGGCGTCGTCAGGAATTCGGGGGCTTCGCGACGCCGCCCCGACGAACCATCACGATCGAGTCCTCGGGGTGGTCGGGGTCGAGGCGGAGCACGATCGGATCGCGGAACGGCACTCTTGCGGCCCAGTCCTCGACGATCGCCGGCGTCTCGTCCTTGGGCGGCTCGAGCACGTCGCGCAACCCGAGCAGCCCCGCGGCGAGGGCGGCGCCGATCGAGGTACGCCGAAAGCGCTCGATCGGCGCCGGGTCGGCGTGAGCCACGTCGGATTCGGCCTGGTCGTCCGTGTCGTGCTCGTCCGTGTAGTCCTCGTCGTCGTCGAGCACGACCTCACGGTACCCGCCCGCGACCGCTACCTTGGCGCGCATGGCGAACGTACGTTCGGGTCCGAGCCGTCCGAGCCTTGCGAGTGGTCTGAGCCGTCTGAGGCGTTTGAGTTGGCAGCCGATCCTGCTCGGCGATCCCGGCGAGCTGCCCGCGATCGACCCGTCGTTCACCGGAGCCCGGCACATCGCGCTCGACGAGACGGCCTGGGTCGATCACGTCGCGGGTTGGGTGCGCGGGGCGGACACGTTGTTCGAGCAGGTCGTCGCGCAGGCGCCGTGGGAGCACCGCACCGTCCGGATGTACGACCGCATGGTGGAAGAGCCCCGGCTGACGGCCTGGTACGGACGGACGCTGGACGACCTCGATGACCTCATCGACCTGAGCGTCCCCGCCGTCCTCACCGAGATCGCCGCGGCCCTACGCGCGCGCTACGGGCGCGTGTTCGACAGTGTCGGCGCGGCGTTGTATCGCGACGGCCGCGACAGCGTCGCGTGGCACGGTGACCGCATCGATCCTGCGATCGCCGAGCCCGTCGTGGCGATCGTCTCGCTCGGATCGGGACGTACCCTGCGCATGCGACCCCGCGAGCGGCGCGGGCACCGGGGCGCGTCGCGCCCGTTCCGGTTGCTCCCCGGCGACCTGTTCGTGATGGGCGGTTCGACCCAGACCACGTGGGAGCACGCGGTTCCGAAAGTCGGCCCCGCCGGCGCTCGCGTCAGCGTGCAGTTCCGTCATTCGACGTGACGAGCGGCGCGAGCGCCACATGCTGCAGCTGCACGCCGAGCTCGGCTCGATCGACCGCAAGCGCGGCCAGGCGATCTGCACCCAGGTCGAGCGCGCACCGTCGCCAACCTTCGACCTGCGCCGGCACGTCTCTCAGCCGAGTGGCCATACCGGTACCGAGCGCCTTCACGTACGCCTCTTTCTGGGTCCACGCGCGCAGGAATGAGCGGAGTCGGTCATCGGCGTGGTCGAGGGTGAGCCACGCGGCATGCTCCTCGTCGTTCAGCACGCGCGCCGCGAGCGCGTTCAGATGCAGGCGCGGCTTGACTTCCTCGACGTCGACGCCGACTCGCACGTCGCCGCTCACGACCGCTACGACACCGAAGGCACCGGAATGGCTGAGGCTGAACGAGATCGCGGCTCCCCCGGTGACGGTCGGGCGACCGTGCGTCGCGTGCCCGCAGTGTGCGCAGCGGCGCGAGATCGGTACCCGCGCCGGATCCATATCGAGCGCGTCGGCCAGGACGATCCGGGTCGCGGCGCGCGCGACGCGGATCGGCGCGGGCGCGTCACGCTCGACCGGCGCGAGCATCGCGTCGAGCCGATCGACGACCTCCGCCGGTTGGTCGAGATCGACCGTGAACACGCGCACGTCGGAACGGCTCACGGGGCGCGCAGCCGCTGCTCGATCGCATCGACCTTGCCGTGCAGCGCGTCCGTGACGCCGGGACGGTGGTCGATCTTGATCACCACGCTGACGCGCGGAGCGGCCGCCGCGACGGTCATGACGCACGCCTTGATCAGCGCCATGACCTCGTCCCATTCACCTTCCACGTTCGTGAACATGGCGTTGGTCTCGTTCGGGAGTCCGCTGTTGCGGACGAGGCGGACAGCCTCCGCGACGGGCTCGCTCACCGCGGTGCCGACGCCGAGTGGTGTGATGGAGAACGCAGCGATCATGCCCAGATGATCGCGCCGACCGCCGCGTGGTACAGCTTCGGGATGCTGATCGTCGCCTCCGACGCACATCGAGCCCATCACGTCCGCGAGCCCTTCCTCGATGCCGGGCGGCTC
>DATCCI010000275.1:0-4806 GCA_036511415.1 Acidimicrobiia bacterium | reverse complement strand
CCTGGGTTCGGAAGGAACTCTGGGCGTCGTCGTCGGCGCCCGGCTGCGCGCCCACCGCCTGCCGCCGTCCGAGGTGCGGGGCGCGTTCACCTTCCCCTCGTTCACCGCCGGTCTCGACGCGATGCGCCGCATCGTGCAGCGGGGCGCCACCCCTGCCGTCCTGCGCCTGTACGACGCGATCGAAGCGGACCGCACCTATCACACCGGCGATGCGCACTTGCTGTTGATGCTCGACGAGGGTGACGCACACATCACCGAGGCGACGCGCCGCATCGTCGACGAGGAATGCGTGTCGGCCCGGGCCGACGCCGCCGACGTCGGGTTCGTCGAGCAATGGCTCGGCCACCGCAACGACGTCTCCGCGCTCGAGGCGTTGATCTCACGCGGCCTCGTGGTCGACACCATGGAGATCGCGGGATCGTGGAGCGCGCTGCCGGAGATCTACGACCGCACCATCGACGCGATCGGCTCGGTCGCGAACACGATGGCGGCATCCGCGCACCAGAGCCACTCGTACCTCGACGGCGGCTGTCTGTACTTCACGTTCGCGGGTCGTCCGCCGAACGACGAACGCGAGAGCTATTACCGCGACGTCTGGGACGCGGGCCAGCGCGCGGTCCTCGCCGCGGGTGGTGCGCTCTCGCACCACCACGGAGTCGGGCTGAACCGGGCCCGGTTCGTCGGTGAGGCACTGGGTGAGGGTTTCGGCGTGCTGCAGTCGGCGAAGGACGCCATCGATCCGAACGGGATCCTGAACCCGGGCAAGCTCGGCCTGCGCAACCCGTTCGGCGAGCTCGCCTGGCCATGAGCACCGATCGGGTGCTCGTCGTCGACGTCGGCACGAGCAGCGTGCGGGTCGGCGTGTTCGACGCCGCGGGCGCCGCCCGGTACAACGTCGAGCGCGAGCTCCTGCCGCACACCCCTGCCGACGGCATCGTCGAGTTCGACGCCCGCGCCATGGCGGACACGTGTCTCGATCTGGCGGTCGACGCACTCGAGCAGGCCGGGCCGGTCGACGCGGTAGGCATCTCGAACCAGCGCGGTTCCACCGTCGTCTGGGACCGCGCGACCGGGAACCCCGTCGGGCCCGGCATCGGCTGGCAGGACCTTCGCACGGTCGGCGCGTGCCTGAGTCTGCGGTCGCACGGCGCTCGCCTCAGCCCCAACCAGTCCGCCACCAAGCTGCAGTGGCTGCTCGACTCGCTCGAAGGTCGCGGGCGCAACCGCGAACTGTGCTTCGGGACGGTCGACACGTGGGTGGCGTGGACCCTTTCGAACGGCACGCTGCACGTCACCGACGCGACCAACGCGGCCGTCACCGGCCTCCAGGTGTTGCGCAAACCGTCGACCTGGGATCGAGAAATCCTCACGGTGCTCGACGTACCGGCCGAGATGCTGCCGTCGATCGTCGACTCGAGCGGTGTTCTCGGCGAAGCCGCCGCGCTGCCGGGCACACCGCTGATCGCCGCGCTCCTCGGCGATCAACAGGCATCGCTCGTGGGCCAGGGTTGCGTTCGGCCCGGAGACGCCAAGATCACCTTCGGCACCGGTGGGATGCTCGACCTCGTGCTCGGCGAGCAGCCGCCACCGTTCGATCAGAGGGGCACCGCCGGTACGTTCCCGATCGTGGCCTGGCGCCACGACGGCGACGTCGCCTGGGGTATCGAGGCGGTGATGCTCGCGGCGGGCACGAACGTGCAATGGCTGCGCGACGACCTCGGCTTGATCTCGACCGCGGCCGAGTCGGACGACATCGCCTCGGCTTGTGTCGACACCGGCGGCGTCGTATACGTACCCGCGCTCCTCGGCCTCGGGACCCCCGCGTGGGACTACGGCGCGCGCGGCGCGTTCTTCGGATTGACGCGCGGAACCGGGCGCGCCGAGATCGTGCGCGCGGTGCTGGAAGGAATCGCGCAGCGCGGCGCCGACCTCGTCGAGGCGGCAGAGACCGACAGCGGCATCTCGATCCCCGCGTTGCGCGTCGACGGCGGCATGACCGACAACGACGCGTTCGTGCAGGCACTCGCCGACGCCGCCCAGAGGCCGGTCGAGATCTCTCCCATGCGGGAGGCGACCTCTCGCGGCGCCGCGCTCATGGCCGGCCTCGCGGTCGGCCATCACCGCTCCGTCGGCGATCTCGCGCAGATCTGGAAGCCGCGCGTCCGCGTCGAACCGCGCCGGGCGCTCGACCGTGACCGCTGGCGCGAGGCGATCGCCCGCTCCCGGAACTGGATCCCGGAGCTGTCAGGAATCGACTTCTGAGGGCACACCGGCGCGCTCGTCGGCCAGCGCGCGCGACGCGAGCAGCCCGACCGCGCCCGCGCCGCCACCGATCAGCGACACCAGCCGAGCCCGCCGGGTGAGACCGGAGGTCGCGAGGCTGACGATCCCGTCCACCGCGTCGGCCACCGCGCCCATCCCGACCCACTCCGCGTCCATCGTGCGCTCCTTGAGCGTCGTGATCGCGCCGATGCCGAGCACGAGGTCGCGCACGCCGACCAGGCGCAGGAGCGCGCGCGCCGCCGGCTCGCGCCCGGCGCGACCGAATACGACCGAACCGACCACGCCCGGCACCACGAGCATGACGAGGCCGTTGACCGCGCGCCCGCGAGCGAGGAGGAGCGCAACCCGGCGGTGGTCGAAGTCCATGGGCTCATCCTGGCACGGCGGTGATCTCGTCGCCGATCCGGAGTGTGCCCCCCTTCACGATCTCGGCACGCAGGCCGCCACGATTCTCGAGCGCGGCGCGTACGCCGGGACGCGTCAGCTTCTCGAGGTGCGCGCACGGCGGGCACGACTTGATCCCCCGGAGCACGACGTCGCCGATCCGGAACGTCTGGCCGATGAGGTGGAGCAGGGGCACGCCTTCGGTGACGAGATTGCGGCGCGTCTCGTGCTCGGCGAGATCGACACCCGATTCGTCGTTGACGGCGGCGATCACCTCGCGCTCGACGAGCGTGACCTCGCGATGCGGGCCGGGACGGTTCGAGTACGTGCCGGCGTGTTTCGCGTAGCGATCTCCATCGAGTCCGACGCCTTCGATCGCACGGAGCTCGGTGGCCGCGGTCAGCGGCTTGGCGGCTTCGGTCGTGGTGTAGATACCGACGAGTCGTCCCGTGAACATGCGCGAACCCTACCGACGTTCCGGGACCGGGTCATCGACGATCGGGCTCACGGCGGTCGAGTGTCCATCGCATCCCGCCGTCGGCGCGCACAAGGCTCCGTTCGACGTACCCGTCGTCGTCGCCGAGCGGGACGTACACGGTCGCCGTCGCGTCACCCTCGACCGGGCCGGGCTCCGGCGCGCCGTCGTCGTAGAACCACCCCGGCCCGTCCACGTGGTGGCGGGAACGCCCCACGAGAACGTCGCCGTGCACGATCCCCGCGGGCGGGCCGCCCGCGATCCGCTCGCCGATCTCGCCACCCGCTCGCAACGCCTCGCCGGGCTCGTCGAGGCGCACCCCGAACGACTCGAGCCCGAACGTCCAGTGCTCTCCCGGCGCCTCACACCACAGCTCGGCCCACAGACCGTCGGCGCGGATCTCGAGCCCCTGTCGCGGGAGGAGCACCTCGTGGTCTCGCACGACGATCAGGCCTTCGACGTCGGGAACGCCGACGAGGTACGTCCAGAACCACGCGATCGCCTCGGCCTCGCGTAGCTCCAGCCGGACGAAGCCCGCGATTCCCGCGATTCCCGCGATGCCCGCGGAGCCGGCGCTGCCGGCGCTGCCGGCGCCGTCACCGGCCGCGAAATCGAGCAACCAGCGGCTCACGGAAGTGGAGTGGTGAGCGGCAAGTAGTACGTCTCCGGGGTCTCGACCGGCGCGTCGGGCGGCGGTGCGATCGCGCCGTCGACAAGGGAGAGGAACGGGTAGAGGTCGGTGCTGTCACGCGGCACGGTCCAATCGACGTCGACCCCCGCGAGCTCGGCGAACGGCCGGAGGAACGTGAAGTACACGTACGCACCGGCGTCGATCTTGGCCCGGCGTTCCATGGCCGCGATCTTGCGGTAGAGCTGCTTCTGAGCCGATTTCGCGGCCGCGGCCAGCGCGTCACGCTGCTCGCGGTCGATCGGCACGATCGCGCCCGACGACACGTCGAAGAATCCGAACGCGTCGACGCGCGGCCAGTAGTCCTCGGGCTCGGTCAACGACGTGCCGAAGTCGGTGACGCGCAATCGCACGTCGCGCAGGACGAACGCGCCCAGCAGCTCGCGGTGCGGCATCGCCGCCGATACCTCCGCGCTCCACGGGAAGTGCGATACCCCGAGACGGTTGTACGCGCGCAACAGCAGGACCCTTCCGTCGCCCAGCGGGTACGGGCCGGTGTCCTGAAAGCCCGAACGGGTATCGAACCACAGCAGGAACAGATATGAGGTCAGCAACGCGTTGAGCCGGCTGATCGCGCCGCGCTGCTCGTCGTCGGCGACCGGATCGCACGCGGCCACGACCTCGTCGACGCAAGCGCGATACGGCGTCGCCGCGCCCTTGGCATCGGACGCCTGATGCGTGCCGTCGTCGAATCGGTACGCGCCCGCGGTTCGCGACCAGAAGTCGAGAATCGTTCCGAGCCGGCGCGCGTCGTCGGCGGCATCCACGAGTCCCGCCGCCATGAGCACCTTGCGGCCGACCAACGGAAAGTTGGCGACGGCCCAGATGTGCACCGGATCGATCTGCGTCGAGAGGCGGTGCCCCGCGCGCCCGAGCTCCTCCGGCGACGTCGCCCGGTTGATCTCGTCGATGATCTCCGGATAGCGCCGGTAGCACTCCACGCACGCGATCAGGATGTACGCGCTCACAGGTATCA
>DATCCI010000274.1:0-3562 GCA_036511415.1 Acidimicrobiia bacterium | reverse complement strand
CGTGTGCCGAGCAGCGGGCGCACTGACGAGGGTCCGAACTCCAAAAACCGCGGACGTGATCGTGGCGACACTGCGCGGACGCGCGTAACCACAGTCGTGATCACAGGCACGGGTTAGTGCCCGCGCCAGATCTGCCGATCTGTGCTCTGGCCGACCTGGGTTGTCTCACCGGGTCGAAACCGTCATCGCCGTGGCGACATGTCCCGGTTCGCTGATCGTCCACCGCGACGGCACCGTCGCCGGCTGCACGAACGACGACGACCAGGGCTCAAGAGGCAAGCGCGGCTTGTCTATTCCCGATGTTCCGAATGACATGCATGCGGCGGACTTCGCGTCGAGTTAGCGCTTTCGTGTGCCGGGTAGATCACTACTTATGGCGAAACGAGGACCGTCGACCGTCGCAAGACGAGGCACGAAACGCACACGCACGAAGCGTGTTGCGCCGCCGAACCACCGCACCGGGCTGGCTTCGTGGCCCTGTTGGAGCAGCCCCGACTTTGGAGCGGAACCTGATGGCCAGGTTGCACAATCGGGCGTTGACGGGACCGCGCACCGCGACCGTTGATCGAATAGCAACGCCGCGCCGCTTGCACAGGTCGTGGGACGCGACTCGACTGCGCGCTGCGGAGGACCTTCCCGCCCGAAGCGTGCCCCCGTTTAGGCGATGCCTCCCTGCCCACCCTGGGAGGCATCGCCGCGTCGAACCCGGACGATCCCGACACGACGGAGGAAACGCATGATCTGGCTCGCACTCTGCATCGCCATGTACACCGTGATGGGACTATGCCTGCTCGCCCTCTGTCGCGCGGCGTCCTTCGCTGACCGTTACCGCGACCGGCGCGCGCTTGACCGTCCGTCGCTGGTGCGGGCGCGTTGAACGTGTGCACGTCCCGCGGCGAGGAGTAGGTAGTGGCGAGCACGTTGTGTCCGGCGTGCATGAAGCGGGTCGAGCATCCTTCGAACTTCGCGGTGGTTGTCGTGCAGAGCGAGACGCCTGACGGGATCCAAACGAAGCTCGTCGCGAACGAAACCATTGTCGTGCACGTGTGCATGACACCCCGCCCTTAGCCTCGCCGGATGGCGACGTGTCCGGGTTCGCTGATCGTCCACCGAGACGGCACCACGGCGGGCTGCTCGAACGACGAAGACCAGGACGGCTGCCGCGGCCGCGACCTACGCCATGAGGGCGACCCGACCGCGTGCGTCGACTGGTTCGGCGGCTGCAACTACTGCGGCGTCCACTAGTCCGTTATCGCCACCACCGGCGACGCTGGACGACGGACGTGAAAGTTCTGAGCGCGCGTTCGGCGCTCTTGGCACGACGCTCACGCAGTGAAGCGTCGGGCCTCGCCAGATCACCCGAGGCGATCGGGCCCACGGTTGCCGGCGTCCCAACTGCGAGAGCCTCAAGTGCACGCTCGGCGCGCTCGGCACGTGCTTCGGCGACTTCGGCGCGGGTTCGGAGTTCGACAACCTCAGTGCGCAGACCGTCGAGCTCGTCGGGCTGAACCCGCGTCGGCTTCGGTGGTGTCCCTGCGTCGGGATCTGCCATGCCCCATCCTCTCGACCGGTTCTCAATTGGCCTTATCGGTCAGTGACGACGAGACCTAACCGCTCCGAAGGCGCCATTCGCCGGAAAGGTCGCCTCACGGCTACCGCGGATCGCTTTGCTCCCGGCCGTCATGCTCTCGTGACGCGTCCGGGCGCAGCTCGAGAGGTTCGGGTTTCGGTCTTGCACGCGGTTCGCGAGGCATCGCGCTTGACCAGCGACATGTGGCCCGGACCATCGGGACCGTCCTTCGGGGCAGTCCCTCTCTTTGCTGAAACACGCGCCTCCGCTCGCATAAGCGTCCCAGAGCGGGCAATCTGTGCGGCCCTGTGATGGTGAGTTGTATCGCCTCGGGACGTCGATCGGCGAGTGTTAGTTCGGCGCGACGGCGAGACCCACAATCGGCGCGTTGAGCCGTGTGTTGCTCAACGATCCCTTGAACGGTGCACCGCCAAAAGCGAAGACGCCGCCGTCCGTGGCGACGAGCCAATACCCTGGACCGGCCGGGTTCGCTGCAATGCCCGTGACCGGCCGGTTCAACTTGTGGCCGCCCATTGAGCCGTAGAAGTGCGCGCCGCCGAAGGCGAAGACGCCGCCGTCGCTGCCCACCAGCCAATAGCCCTCTTCGTCCGGCCTGGCGGCGATGCCGACGATGGAGGCGTTGAGCTTCTTCCCGGCCAATGAACCGTAGAAGTGCGCGTCGCCGAAGGTGAAGACGTTGCCGTCGCTGCTCGCGAGCCAATAGCCCAAGCCGTCGGGCGTCGAAGCGATGCCGACAATCGAGCCAGCCAGGTGCAAGTTGGTGACGCCGCCGCGTGGCGTCGCGTCACCACAGCCAAGGACACCACCGTTCTGGCTCACGAGAAGGAAGCCGCGTCCACTCGGCGTGGCGGTGATACCGGTCCAACCAATGCTCGCACCGTTGAGACCCGAGCAACCCAACTGTCCGAGTGCGGCCGCCGAACCGAACGCCGAGGGCAACGAAGTGAAGTTCGCGACCCAGTAGCCCGAACTCATCTTGGACGCCGCGATGCCCACGCAGTTCCTGTCGCTGACGACCCCACCGGAGTTCGCAAGCGACGCCGACGGGATATTGATCGTGGGTCCAAACGCGAAGGGACACAGGCCCGGCGACCCAGGACGAGGCGAGCCGGAACCCTCGAACGGTGCGTTGAACGCGAACACCCCCCCGTCGGCTCCCACCAGCCAATACCCGGGTCCCCGGCTGCTGCGCGAAGCGGGACTCGCCGCCCCCAGCGATGCATTCAGCGCCAAGCCAGTCACGGCCATTACAACGCCTAACAAGAACCCGGCAACCCTCATCTGCTCAGCCCTCCGCTAGCTGACTCAACCCTAACGCCGCGCCCGGCGTGTCAGCAGCCAAGAACTCCTAAGCGAAGGCCATGCTCGCGCCATAACTGCAGCCGATCTGTGCGCGCGATTTCCCCCGGGCGTTTTCTCACCAGGTTGATACCGTCATCGCCGTGGCGACGTGTCCCGGTTCGGTGATCCTTCACCGAGACGGGACTGTCGCGGGCTGCACGAACGACGACGACCAGGACGGCTGCGCTGGCCGCGAGCTACGCCATGAGGGCGACCCTGCCGTGTGTGTCGACTGGTGGGGCGGCTGCAACTACTGCGGCGTCCAGTAGCCCGCGCTCCGCTCATCGCTCGATGCACGTAGCGTCCCGAACGGCTGCGCGTGCCGATGCCCGGTTTCCCGCCCCGCCGCGGCACGCGCGGCCCCACTTGAGGACGAGGCCGGAGCCGCGCCTGGTCCGCTGTCGTGAACAGCTACGGAGCATGACGTCCCGACCGCCCGTTGATAACTGGTCACCTGACCGATAGTTGCGCGGCTTGTTCGCCTGCACGATGGCTGAGCCGAAGACAGTGCAGGCGATGCCTCCCACCCTGCAGTGGGGGGCATCGCCGCGTCTGGTGCCTACTCCACGAATAGCCGCGAATCGAATGGCGGGGCATATGGTGCGTGGAGGGCTGCGCCAAGATCTGCCC
>DATCCI010000273.1:0-7762 GCA_036511415.1 Acidimicrobiia bacterium | reverse complement strand
TCCGGCACAGCGCGCGCACCATCGACATCGGTTTGCGACGCGACCCCCAGCCGCCGATGCCGACGGTCATGCCGTCGCGGACCTCGGCCGCGATCTCGTCGACGGTGACTCGCTTGTCCGGAACCACTTGCTGCTCGATTCTGACGGGTGGCAGATCGTAGGCGCGCAGGTGCACGCCCGGTCCAACGGTGCCGGTCGCGGTGTCGCTCGCCCGACGTTCCGGTCGCCCGACGGTTCCGGTCGCCCGACGGTTCCGGTCGCCCGACGTTCCAGTCGCCCGACGTTCCAGTCGCGTGGCGCGGGTGGATCCCTCCGGGACAGAATGCCCGGCCGATGGACGATCTTCGCTTCGACGGTAAGGCCGTGATCGTCACGGGTGGGTGTCGCGGGATCGGTCGCGGGATCGCGCAGCGCTTTGCCGAGTCCGGGGCCGGCGTGCTCGTGTGCTGTCGCAACGAGCCGGACTCACTGCCGGCGGGGGTCGCGTTCGTCGCGGCCGACGTGCGGGAGCCGGAACAGATCGACGCGGTGATCGCCGATTGCACGCAGCGGTTCGGGCACCTCGACGTGTTGGTGAATAACGCCGGCGGATCACCGCCCGCCGACTCCGCGACCGCGTCGCCGCGCTTCACGTCCGGGATCATCGCGTTGAACCTGACCGCGCCGATCGTCTTCGCGCAGCGGGCCAACGCGGTGATGCAGGGCCAGGCGCACGGTGGGACGATCGTCAACATCGCGAGCGTCAGCGGCGTGCGTCCGTCGCCGGACACGCTCGCCTACGGCGCGGCGAAGGCGGGCCTCCTGAACGCGACCCAGACGATGGCGGTGGAGTTCGCGCCGAAAGTACGCGTCAATGCGGTGGTCGTCGGCTTGGTCGTCACCGAGCGGGCCGGGCTCTTCTACGGCGACGAAGCGGGAATCGCCGCGGTCGGGGCGACGGTGCCGCTCGGGCGAATGGCCGATCCGACCGACGTCGCCGACGTCTGCTTGTTCCTCGCCTCACCTCTGGCGCGCTACGTCACGGGCGCGGATGTGCTGGTGCACGGCGGGGGTGAACGGCCCGCGTACATCGACGCCGCCGAAGGGACCGTGCGCGACTGATGCGTCTGGTCGTGTTCGGTGCGGGAGCAGTGGGCGGAGTGATCGCCGGGCGCCTGTTCGAGCACGGAAACGAGGTCGTCGCGATCGCCCGCGGCGCGCACTTCGAGGCGATGCGCGACCACGGGATGCGACTCGTCGACCCCGACCGCAAGGTGACGCTCTCGATCCCGGTCGTCGACGATCCCGCGCGAATCGATTGGCGCGCCGACGACGTCGTGCTGATGACCACGAAGACGCAGGACTCGACCGGTGCGATGGATTCCCTCGCAGCCGAGGCCGGTTCCGAGGTTCCCGTCGTGTGCGTGCAAAACGGAGTTGAGAACGAGCGCATCGCGTCGCGCCGGTTCGAGCACGTCTACGCGATCTGCGTGATGCTGCCCGCGGAGCATCTCGAGCCCGGGGTCGTCGCCGCGTCGTCGGCGCCTGTCAGCGGTCTGCTCGACATCGGCCGCTATCCGCAGGGTGTCGACGACGTCGCGTGCGCGGTGGCGGTCGTGCTGTCGGGGTCGACGTTCGAATCGATCCCGCGTGAGGATGTCATGCGCTGGAAGTACCGGAAGCTCCTCATGAACCTCGGCAACGCCGTGGAAGCCCTCTGCGCGCCGGGTGACGACGCGATCGAGCTCGGCCGCCTCGCCCGGCGCGAGGGTTCGGCGGTCCTGCGCGCCGCCGGTATCGACTTCGTCTCGATCGAAGAAGATCGCGAGCGACGCGGCGAGAGGCTGACACCCCGCCTGCCGCGCGGTGGTGGGTCCACCTGGCAGAGCCTGCGCCGCGGGACGGGCGTCCTCGAGACCGACTACCTGAACGGCGAGGTCGTGCTCCTCGCGCGCCTGCACGGCATGCCGAGCCCGGTGAACGCGCGGCTCCAGTCGGCGGCGAACGACGCGGCGCGCCGAGGGCTTCCGCCGGGCTCGCTGCGGGCCTCGGACCTCCTCAAGGGTGCTGGCTGCTGACCGACACGACCTCGCCGGTCATGTAGGTCGCGAGGTCGCTCGCCAAGAAGACGATGACGTTGGCGACCTCCCAGGGCTCGGCGGCACGCCCGAACGCTTCGCGCGTCTCCAATTCCGCGAGCAGCTCCTCGGTCGTCACCTTGGCCAGATGCGGATGCATCGCGAGCGACGGCGCCACCGCGTTCACTCGGACGTTGTCGCTCGCGGCTTCGATCGCCGCGCACCGAGTCAGCGCCATGACGCCTGCTTTCGCGGCGGCGTAGTGCGCCTGGCCCGCTTGGGCCCGCCACCCGACGACGGAGGCGTTGTTCACGATCGCGCCCGCGCCCTGCGCCCTCATGTGGCGCAGCGCGGCGCGCGTCATGCGCATCGTCCCGGTGAGCGTCACGTCGAGTACCGAGAACCACTGCTCATCGGTCATCTCGGTGAGCACGGCCGTGCCGCCCAGACCGGCGTTGTTCACGAGCACATCGAGCTGCCCGCCCCCGAACTCGACTGCCGCGGCCACGAGCCGCTGCACGTCGTCCTCGACCGCGACGTTGCCGAGCACCGCGTGCGCGCCCGCGCCCAGCTGCTCGGCCGCCTCTCGCAGCCGGCGCTCGTGAATGTCGCTGATGACGACGCGCGCGCCCTCTTCGACGGCCCTGCGCGCGGTCGCGAAGCCGATACCGGTTCCGGCCGCGGCGGTGACCAGCACCGTCTTGCCGGCGAGGAGACCGCGCCCCGGGGGATATCCGGGAGGCGGGGGAGTGTTCGTCATCGTGGCTCCTTCGGCAGCCCCAGGGCCCGCTCACCGATCAGGTTGCGTTGGATCTGGTTCGAGCCGCCGTAGATGGTGTCGGCGCGTGAGTACAGGAACAGGCGGACCAAGCGGTCGTCGCCGTCCGCGGTGGCGATCGCGGTCGGGCCGAGCACGTCGACCGCGAGCTCGCCCAGGCCGCGATGGAACGACGCCCACAACAGCTTGTGGATCGCAGTGGCCGGATCCATCGTGCCGTGCTCGAGCATCGGCAACGTCCGCAGGGCGTGGAATCGCATCACTCGCAGCGTGATCCACGCATCGGCGAGTCGTTGGCGCACGACCGGATCACGCGCGACCCCGTTGGCACGCGCGAGGTCGGTGATCGTGGTCAACTCGCTCTCGAACGCGAGCTGTTGACCGAGTGTCGACGCACCACGCTCGAACGCGAGCGTCCCCATGGCGACGCGCCAGCCCGCGTTCACCTCGCCGACGACGTTCTCGGCCGGAGTGCGCGCGCCGTCGAAGAACGTCTCGTTGAACTCGCTGTGCCCGGTGATCTGGACGATCGGGCGGATGTCGATGTGTCCGGGCTGATCCATCGGGACGAGCAGGTACGACAGGCCCTTGTGCTTGGGCGCGGTCCGGTCGGTGCGCGCGATCACGAAGATCCATTGGGCCCAGTGGGCGAGCGAGGTCCAAACCTTCTGGCCGTTGATCACCCATTCGCCGCCGTCGAGCTCGGCGCGGGTTTGCACGTTCGCGAGATCGGAGCCGGCGTCGGGCTCGGAATAGCCCTGGCACCAGATCTCGGTGCCGCGCAGGATGCCGGGCAAGAAGCGGTGCTTCTGGGCGTCGTCGCCGAAGTGCACGATCGTCGGGCCGAGCAGGCCTTCGCCGACGATGCCGACCCGCCCCGGTCCGCCGGCGCGGGCGTACTCCTCGTAGAAGATCACCTGTTCGAGCAGCGTCGCGCCGCGCCCGCCGTACTCGGCGGGCCACCCGAGTCCGATCCAGGAGTCGCGACCGAGCTCCTGCTCCCAAGCGAGCCGCTCCTCGAAGAGCTCGTGCTCGTCGCCCGGTCCGCCGCGGCCGCGCACGATCGCGAACCGACCGTCGAGACGATCGGTGAGCCACGCCCGCGCCTCGGCGCGAAAGCGTTCCTGTTCGGCAGTGAAGCGCAGGTCCATCGCGAGACGTGGCACGCTATCGCTCATGGAACCGAAGGGCACTGCGTTGGTGACCGGCGCGAGTCGCGGCATCGGGCGTGCGGTGTCGATCGAGCTCGCGGCGCGAGGCTTCGACACGGTCGCGTCGATGCGGGACCCGGCCGACGGCGACGACCTTGGCGGAACCGGCGTGCGGGTCGCGCGACTCGACGTCACCGACC
Source organism: Acidimicrobiia bacterium (assembly GCA_036511415.1). Lineage (GTDB taxonomy): Bacteria > Actinomycetota > Acidimicrobiia > IMCC26256 > PALSA-610 > PALSA-610. The sequence goes on along the minus strand of DATCCI010000273.1, from coordinate 3,576 downwards.
CGTCGACCATCGCGCTGCCCGACGGCTTGCGCGTGCTCGTGAACAACGCGGGTGTCGAGAGCGACAATCTCCCGGTCGAGCACATGCCGCTCGACTCGTGGCGACGGCTGTTCGCGACCAATGTGTTCGGGCTCGTCGAGGTGACCAAGCGCGCGGTGCCGATCATGCGCGAGTCCGGCGGCGGAGTCATCTGCAACATCACGTCGTCGTCGACGCTCGCTCCGGTGCCGTTCCTGGGTACGTATCGCGCGTCGAAGGCCGCGGTGACCGCGTTCGGCGAATCGCTCGCGGCGGAGGTCGCCCAGTTCGGGATCCGCGTCGTCGAGATCATGCCCGGCCCGATCGAGACCGAGATGCTGGCGGCCTCCGACCGGCCCCCGGCTGCGGCCGAGCACGCCGAGTACCGTGAGCTCGCGGAGCGCCTGTGGGAAGGCCGTCAGGGCATCCGGGCGGCGTACACGCCCGCCGGCGAGGCGGCGCGTCGGATCGTCGACGCGATCTGCGACGACGGCGGACCCTTGCGCTACGGATGCGACGACTTGAGTGAAGGCATGCTTTCGGGCTGGAACAGCACCGACAACGCGCACTGGGTGCGCGGGATGCTGCGAACCTTCTCGTGATCACCGGGCTCGCACATACCGCGTTGCACGTAACCGACGTCGACGCAGCTGTCGCTTGGTATCGCGACGTGCTGGGCCTGGTCGTGCTGTCGCCGCCGTACCGGATGGAGGGCGATGCGATAACGCGCGACATGGGGCAGCTGCTACCGGCGCCGGTCGTGGTGAACGCCGCCATCGTCGGTGTCGACGGCGACTCCGATCGCGTGATCGAGGTCATCGAGTACCCGTCGATCGCCGCGACCTCGCCCGCGCCGCCCGCCGTGACCCGGCTCGGGTTCACGCACGTCGGCCTCGTGTGCGACGACGTCGCCGCGGCCCGCGCCGCGCTCGAAGCCAAGGGCGTCACGTTTCTCGTCGAAGGGGTCGCCGACGTCGCCGGAGTGCGCACCACCTGGTTCGCCGACCCCTGGAACAACGTGTTCATCCTCGTCGAGAAGGTCCGCCACCCCGATCGCGCGTACTACCGCCAGTACTGATCTCTCAGAGCGGGTATTCGAGCTCGATCTCGTGGCGAATCGCGATGCCGTGCGCACCATTCTCGGGGAGCTCGGGTTTCAGCGGTCGCGCGTCGCTCACCGCGTCCCGATGCCACGCGACCCACTCCCAACCGGCGCGTTGGTACAGCCTCAGCGCGTCGGTGTTGTCGTTCGTCGTGATGAGCCAGAGGCGCGTCCAGCCGTGCGCACGCGCGTACTCGACGACCGCGTCGAGCAGTGCAGTGCCGGCCCCGGCGCCGCGGTAGGTCGTGACGATCACGACGAGCTCGGCGTCGCCGTCGACCTCGTGCCAGAGCGCGCACCCGACCCGACGGCCGTCGCTCTCGACGACGAAACCGTCGAGCATGGAAGCGTCGTCGTGTATCCGCCCGCGCGAGACGACCTTCGTCGACGCGAACGCACCGATGACCGTCTCGGTGATCCATGCCCGATCGTCCGGCGCCGCGCGTCGTACCTGCACGTGGCTAGCTCACTCGACCGCGCCGGTCGCTCGCAATGCGTCGATTTCGGCGCGAGTCAGTCGCAGCACCTCGCCCAGCGCCCATTCGTTGTCCTGACCGAGTGTGGGACCCGCCCGGTCGTAGCCGCCCGGACACGCAGCGAGGCGAAAACCGTTCCGCTCGTACACACCGGGCCCGAGGAACGGGTGCGTGTGCGGTTCGAAGTGGCCCCGATACGCGAGCTGCGGATCGTCGTGCAGGTCGGCGAAGTCCTGTACCGGCACCGCCTCGATCCCGGCCGCCTGGAGCTGCTCGGCGACGTCGGATCGCGTGCGCGTACGTGTCCACGACTCGACGTCGTCGCCGGCGATCGCCCGCAGCCGGTCCAGCTCGTCGTCGGTCCAGCACGCGATCGCAACCCAGCGGTCGCGGATGCCGTCCTCGTCGACACAGGCGAATGCGCCGTGCAGGCGCGCGTCGCGGTTGTCGTTGCCGTCGCGCAGGCGGATGACGCCGTCGAGCTCGTAGTCGAGCAGCCACGGCGCAAGCGTCCAGGTCGCGGACTCGACCTGCGACAGATCGAGGTAGACGCCGTTGCCGGTACGACGCCGGTAGTGCAACCCGGCCGCGAGCGCGGCCGCGACATATCGAGGCGCGAGCGAATCGGTGATGGTGCCGTAGGGTCCGACGGGCTCGCGGTCGGGCCAGCCGGTCAGCGCGTTGTACCCCGCGAGCGCGGAGCCCTGGCCGCCGAAGCCCGGGTAGTTCTTGTGGGGACCGGTCTGCCCGTTCAGGCAGGCGCTCATCATGACGAGGTCGGCCTTGTCGGCGCAGAGCGTGTCGTAGTCGAGTCCGAAGCTCTTCATCGCGCGCGGCGCGAAGTTCTCGGCCACCGCGTCGGCCCATTCGACGACGAGCCGGCGCACGATCTCGACCGCGGCCGGCTGCTTCAAATTGAGGGTGAGGTTGCGCTTGCCGACGTTGAGCCCGTCGTACATCGGCGCGCCTTCGAGACCGTGCGGGTTGTCGGGGACCGCGAGTGCCATCGCGCGCAGGAAGTCGGGCCGGGTGCGCGACTCGATCCGCAAGACGATCGCGCCGTTCTCGGAGAAGTACCGCGTCGCGATCGGTCCGGCCGCGCCGGCTCCGAACTCGAGAATGCGTACGCCCTCCCACGCCTTACTCCCGCGTGGAACTGGGCTCCCGCTGCGACCCGGCGCCGACCGCGGGGAGGCCGCGGCCGGCTCCGGTGAGGATCCGGGCCGGACGGGTTCGGGCTGCACTCGCGCGGCCTCGCCGTCGGCCGAACGAACCACGACGAACGAGCGCGGGAATCGCTCGATGCCGTCGACGGGGCCGAAGAACCCGCGCGACTCGAGCTGGGCCGACGCGTAGATCTCCTTGGGAGAGTTCGCGGGCGCGAGCATCAGGTTGGTCTCGCACGCGATGTCGTAGAGCTCCTGCATCGTGTGCCGCGAGAAGTATTCGGCGACGGCTGCGGCGATCGCGCCGAGCTCCGCGTCGCTCGCTGTGTTCTGATTGAAGCTGTTCCAGTCCTGGCTCGTGAGCGCATCGGCCGGGATGTCGTCGGCGAGCACGAGCTTCGTGATGGTCTCGAGGCTCGCGACGCGCGCCTTGCCTCCTCGCAGCCCGAACGACACGAAGCCGTCGAGCGCAGGCCAGATCTCGCGGGTGCGGCCGATGTTCGCGCCCCGCCGGGCGCCACGATTGGCCGTCTTCGGGTAGTTCGCGGGCGCGACCATGTTCGCGATCAACACGACTTCCTGCATGGATACGTCGACTCGCTGCGGCACGCCGGTCCACAACGCACTCAAGGCTGCGTACGCGGCCTCGCCGGCGGTATGTGCGTATGCCGCCGGTTCCGTGCAGCGCACCGGAGCTCGATCGGGATCGCCGGTGCAGTACATGTTCCCGCTCGAGGCCATGACGCCCAGGTCGGTCGCGCGCCACGACGCGCGTGGTCCGCCGAGCCCGAAGGGCGTGATGCTCACCCATGAG
>DATCCI010000272.1:0-6916 GCA_036511415.1 Acidimicrobiia bacterium | reverse complement strand
GTCGCGATCACCTTCGCGCCGCGGTCGTGTCCGTCCTGGCCGAGCTTCGCGACGAGGATGCGCGGGCGTCGGCCTTCCTCGGTCGCGAACGCCTCCACCTCCTTGCGGATGCGCTGGAACTCCTCGTCGTCGGCGTAAGCGCCGCCGTAGACGCCGGAGATCGTACGGATGCTGGCCCGGTAGCGACCGAAGACCGTCTCGAGCGCGTCCGAGACCTCGCCGACCGTCGCGCGTGCTCTCGCCGCCTCGATCGAGAGCGCGAGCAGATTGCCGTCGGCCTTCGCGCCCTCGGTCAGCGCGTCGAGCGCGGCCTGCACCCGTTGCGGATCGCGCGTCGCCTTGAGCCGTTCGAGGCGGACGAGCTGCTGGCGGCGCACCTCGGTGTTGTCGATGCTGCGCGTGTCGATCGGCGCTTCGGTGTCGAGCCGGTACTTGTTGACACCGACGATCGTCTCCTCGCCGCGGTCGACGCGCGCCTGGCGGCGGGCCGATGCTTCTTCGATGCGCAGCTTCGGCATACCCGACTCGACTGCCTTCGTCATGCCGCCGAGCTGCTCGACCTCCTGGATCAGCGACCACGCTTCGTTGGCGATCGACTGGGTCAAGGCCTCGACGTAGTAGGAGCCGCCGAGCGGATCGACGACGCGAGGTATTCCGGTTTCCTCGGCCAGGATCAACTGGGTGTTGCGCGCGATGCGCGCCGCGACATCGGATGGCAGCGCGATCGCCTCGTCGAAGCTGTTCGTGTGGAGGCTCTGCGTCCCGCCGAGCACCGCGGCGAGGGCCTCGTAGGCCGTCCGCACGATGTTGTTGTACGGGTCCTGCTCGGTCAGCGAAACCCCCGACGTCTGGCAATGCGTCCGCAACACCTTCGAGGTGGCTTCTCGAGCTCCGAGGTCGGTCATGATGCGCGACCACAGCAGGCGCGCGGCGCGGAGCTTCGCGATCTCCATGAAGAAGTTCATGCCGATCGCGAAGAAGAACGAGAGGCGCCCGGCGAACTCGTCGAGCGACAAACCGCGCGATGCCGCGTAGCGCGCGTACTCCAGGCCGTCGGCGAGAGTGAACCCGAGCTCCTGCACCGCCGTCGCGCCTGCTTCTTGCATGTGGTAGCCGGAGATCGAGATCGAGTTGAACCGCGGCATGTGCTTCGCCGTGTGCTCGATGATGTCGCCGACGATCCGCATGCTCGGTGCGGGCGGGTAGATGTAGGTGTTGCGGACCATGAACTCTTTGAGGATGTCGTTCTGGATCGTCCCCGTGAGCTTGTCCTGGCTCACACCCTGTTCTTCGGCGGCGACGACGTAACCGGCGAGGACGGGCAAGACGGCGCCGTTCATCGTCATCGAGACCGACATCTTCTCGAGCGGGATTCCGTCGAAGAGGATCTTCATGTCCTCGACGGAGTCGATCGCCACCCCGGCCTTGCCGACGTCGCCGACGACGCGCGGGTGATCGCTGTCGTAGCCGCGGTGCGTCGCGAGATCGAACGCGACCGACAGGCCCATCTGGCCGGCGGCGAGGTTCTGGCGGTAGAACGCGTTCGACTCCTCCGCGGTCGAGAAGCCCGCGTACTGGCGGATCGTCCACGGTCGGTTCGCGTACATCGTGGCCCGGGGTCCGCGCACGAAGGGCTCGATGCCGGGGAGCCCGCCGACGGTTTCGAGCTCCTCGAGGTCGGCCGCGGTGTAGAGCGGCTTCACCGCGATGCCCTCGGGCGTCTCCCACGTGAGCGTGTCCGGATCGGCGCCCTTCAGGTCCTTCGCAGCGAGGTCACGCCAGCGGTCGAGCTCGGGCTCGGTCATGTCGGCTAGTGAACCACGCACACCCGCCGCGCCGCGAAGCCCGATCGAGCCACGGCTCTCTCTCGCCGGTCGCCGCGGGCATCTCATACATCTTGAGACATTTTCACATGATGTCTCACGACCCCACGGCCTCGAGACCAGTTCGCTACCGGACGACGCGCCGGCGAACGACGACGACTGAGCCGGGAGCAGCCGATCGGGTCGGGCGTCGACGCGACGGTTAGAAGCGCGACTCCGTCTCGATCGTGACCGACTGACCCGCGGGGTCGACACCGACCCGGCACGTCGGGCACGCGGTCGGTGTCGATCCGTCCTTGAATGTGCCGGCCTTGAACAAGCTCTGGCATTGATCGCACTCGACGTACGTTGCGCGTTCTTGTTTCATCTCACTGCAGTTAAGCACGGCGGCGCTCGAATCCCCTCGACGCGGGGCGATTTCCAAGGCTCCGACACCGACCGCCGAGTGCGTTGAGCCCATATCAACACCGCCCACCTTGCCAGGCCGACCGGACCCGGGGTCTACTTCCGCCCGGAAGTCTCCGCCATCTCCTTGGTAGCAGTTGGCGAAACAACCACCCAGCAGACGATGCCTCCCCGAGCAATCCGGGAGGCATCGTCGCGTCGGGAGTCGGGCGTCGGGTATCGGGTATCGGGCATTGAAGCCGGTGTCACTCGTCGCGGCGTTCGGGCGCGGTCGTGAACCAAGCCGCGCCGAGCGCGACGACCGCGAGGGTGACGAGCGCGAGCCCGTGCTTCGTGTGATGGGTGGTCGAGTGCACGTCGTGGCCGGGAAAGAAGGCCGGGAGATCGTGCGCGGTCTCCGTGAAGTAGACGACGGCGCCCGCGACGAGAGCGATCGCGAGAACGAGCAAGAGGATCGTCAGCGGCCGGATGCGGAAGTTGGACATGACCACCGACCGTACGGTGGCCCGCGTAAGGCGTTGGCAAACTCAATAGTTCCCCCCGCCGTTGCATCCGATCGAGCCCCGTGTTATACATCTCTATACAACTTGACGTCATCTCAGATGGTGCTCGGAGGATCCCATGAACGGCGCGATTCGGGTCATGCCGTGGCCCGACCCGGTACTCGATGCGATCGGCCACGATCCGCGCAGCTGGTACGTGGAGACGTTCTGGCTCCCGACGCTCGGGCCGACCGCGCTGTTGCTCCTGCGCCACCTGGCCGACCGGTTCGAGCACCATCCCAAGGGCGTCGACCTGGCGGTGGCCGATACCGCGGCCGCGCTCGGGCTCGGCGCGCGCGACGGTCAGCAGTCGCCGCTGATCCGCAGCCTCACCCGGCTCCAGCAGTTCGAGCTCGCCTGCTCCGACGGCGACAAGACGATCGCGGTTCGACGAACGCTGCCGCCCGTGCACCGACGACACGTCCGCCGATTGCCGACCGGCCTACAGGCCCGCCACGCGGAGTGGGTCGAACAGCAGGCGACGAAACCAATCGACGTAGCCCGCCGCCGCGCCCGCCGGTTCGCCCTGACGCTCATCGCGCACGACGAGCCGATCGACTCGGTCGAGCGGGCCCTGCACGCCGGCGGCTTCCACCCCGCGCTCGCGCACGAGGCCGTCCGCTGGGCGCGCGAGCAGGCCCGGGTGATCGACGAGGCGCCCCTGAACGAAGCATCGTGACGGAAGCATCGTGAACCCATTGCCGTAGAAGCGTCGTTACCGGCCCCCCGCCCCGCCGGTAGCGCATCGCCGGGGCGGGGCGCTCCGTGGGGTGCGCCCCGCCCCGCTGCGAATATCCTCGACCTTCCATGACCGGTGCGGAACTCGACAAGATCGCGGGCTGGCTTCGCACCGCGCGCTACGTCACGGTTCTCACCGGTGCCGGCATCTCCACCGAGTCGGGGATCCCCGACTTCCGCGGGCCACAGGGCGTCTGGACGAAGAACCCCGCGGCCGAGAAGACCGCGACGCTGCAGTACTACATGTCCGAGCCGGCCGTCCGCCGCCAGGCGTGGCAGAACCGCGTCAACAGTGAGATGTGGACGGCCGCACCGAACGGCGCGCACGTCGCGCTCGTCGACCTCGAACGCAAGGACCGGTTGCAAGCGCTGGTGACCCAGAACGTCGACGGCCTGCACCACGCGGCCGGACAATCGCCCGAGATCGTCATCGAGATCCACGGCAACGTGCGCGAGGCCAAGTGCATGGCATGCGACTGGCGCGGGCCGATGCACGAGACGCTCGAGCGCGTGCGCGCGGGCGAGGACGACCCGGGCTGCACCTCCTGCGGCGGCATCCTGAAGTCGGCGACGATCAGCTTCGGCGAGAACCTCGTCCCGGCCGATCTGCAGCGGTCGCAGATCGCGGCCGGGCGCGCCGACGTCTTCCTCGCGATCGGCACCTCGCTCGCCGTTTTTCCCGCCGCGGGTCTGCCCGAGATCGCGCTGCGCAACGGGGCCCGGCTGATAATCCTCAACGCCGAGGAGACACCGTTCGATCCGGTCGCCGACGTCGTGGTGCGCGACCGGCTCGGCGAAGCGCTTCCCGCGCTGGTCGACCTCGTGTAGCCGTTGGGAATATCCGACCGCCGCGGTAGGATTTAGGGCTGAGGCGCCATTTCGAAGACGCCATCCGTGGGCCAATCCCGTGGACCAATCCGTGGACCAATCCGGTGGAGTTGTCATGCCGAGCTTCCGCGAGCTGCTGAAACAGACAAAATCCGAGATCCGGGAGATCCAGCCCGCCGACGCGGAGCCCCGGGTCGGCAAAGCGACGTTTCTCGACGTGCGCGAGCTCGACGAGTTCGAGCAGGGGATGATCCCGGGCGCGGTCTTCATCCCCCGCGGCCACCTCGAGAGCCAGGTCGAGAACAAGATCCCCGACCACGACGCGCCGGTCATCGTCTACTGCGCGGGAGGCATCCGGTCCGCGTTCGCGGCCAAGACGCTGCACGACCTCGGCTACACCGATGTCGTGTCGATGGCCGGCGGCTTCGGGCGCTGGAAGAACGAGGGGCGCAACTGGGTCACGCCGACCACGCTCACCCCCGACCAGCGCGACCGTTACGGCCGCCACCTCCTCTTGCCGGAGGTCGGTGAGGAGGGCCAGCAGAAGCTGCTCGGCGCCAAGATCCTGCTCCTCGGCGCCGGTGGTCTCGGGTCCCCCGCCGCGCTCTACCTCGCGGCCGCGGGCGTCGGAACGATCGGCATCGTCGACATGGACGTCGTCGACGCGTCGAACCTGCAGCGCCAGATCCTGCACAACCTGGAACGCATCGGCGACCGCAAGGTCGACTCCGCGAAGAAGACGCTCACGGCGTTGAACCCCGACGTCGACGTCGTCACCTACGACGTACGCCTGGGCGCCGACAACATCCTCGACATCATCAGCGGTTACGACGTCATCGTCGACGGTACCGACAACTTCCCGACCCGCTACCTCCTCAACGACGCGTCGCTACTCACGCGGATCCCCGTCGTCCACGGCTCGATCTTCCGGTTCGAGGGTCAGGTGACCGTCTTCGACCCCTACAACGGGCCGTGCTACCGGTGCTTGCTCCCCGAGCCGCCGCCGCCGGAGCTCGCGCCGTCGTGCGCCGAGGCCGGAGTGCTCGGCGTGCTGCCCGGCATCATCGGTTCGATCCAGGCGCTGGAGGCGATCAAGGTCGTCCTCGGGCTGGGTGAGCCGCTGCGCGGCCGGTTGCTCGCATACGACGCGCTCGAGGAGACCTTCCGCAACTTCAAGGTCCGGCGCGATCCGGCGTGCCCGGCGTGCGGCGAGAACGCCCACATCGTGATCGCCGAGTACGACGATCTCTGCATGCCGCACGCGGTCCTCGCCGACGGCACGGCAACCACCCACTGACCGAGTCTTCGGCGCTCGAGCGGATCACGCCTTCGCGACCACCTCGACCTTGCCCGACATCAGGGTGTGGATCGTGCACGTATAGAAGTATGTGCCCGGCTTCTCGAACCTGAAAGAGTAGGTCTGGCCGGGATCGAAGCGGCTCGCGTCGGCGCCGAACTTCGCGCCGAAGTCGAGCGCGTCGGCCGCCTTCTCCACGTTGTGCGCGACGGCATCCGTGTTGCGCCAGGTCACCACCGTGCCGACGTCGACGATGACGGCCGCGGGCGTGAACTGGTTGAGCTTGGCGTCGATCTCGACCCGCTTTCGGCCGCGCAGATCGGTGGGCGGCGGGACCGGCACGACCTTCGGCTTCGACGACCCGCAGGCGGCAATGCCCACGAGCGCGCACGCCACGAACACGACGACCACGAACGCGCCGGCGATCGCCCGCTTCATCGCGCAGGCTTGCGGAACGCCGACGCCAATTCGACCAAGAGGCGAACGCCGTAGCCCGTTCCACCTTTCGACGTCTCCGCGTCCTCCGACGACGACCGGGCAGTTCCGGCAATGTCGAGATGCGCCCACGGCGCCGCCCCGGTGAACTCCTTGAGGAAGAGTCCCGCGGTCAACGTGCCCGCGCCGCCGCCCGACGAGATGTTCCGCAGGTCGGCGATATCGGAGTCGAGGTTGCGGCGGTACTCCTCGGGCAGTGGCAGATGCCATACGCGCTCGCCGGACCGTTCGGCCGCGTCGCGTACCTGCGCAACCCATCCGTCGTTGCTGCCCATGAGCCCGGCGATCTTGTCGCCGAGCGCAGTGGTCACCGCGCCCGTCAGCGTCGCGAGGTCGATGATCGCGTCGGCGCCCTCCTCGCTCGCGAGCGACAGGGCGTCGGCGAGTATGAGCCGGCCCTCCGCGTCGGTGTTGAGCACCTCGACCGTCTTCCCGTTGCGCATCGTCAGCACGTCGCCGGGTCGCATCGCGGCTCCGCTCGGCATGTTCTCGACGAGCGGCACGTATCCGATGACGCGCACCTTCACCGCGAACTCGCGCAGCGTCGACATCGCGGCGATCACCGCGGCGGCGCCCGACATGTCGGTCTTCATCGTCTCCATACCGCCCGCGGTCTTGAGCGAGAGACCGCCGGAGTCGAACACGACGCCCTTGCCGACGAACGCGAGCGTGCCGCGCGGACTGGGCGGCGCGTACTCGAGCCGCAGGAAGCGCGGTGGCCGGTCGGAGCCGTTCCCGACCCCGAGAACGCCGCCCATCCGTTCGCGCACGAGCTGGTCGCCCGCAAA
>DATCCI010000271.1:0-3286 GCA_036511415.1 Acidimicrobiia bacterium | reverse complement strand
CCGTTGGTGGCGGCGGCGCTCACTTCTGCAGCGCCTCGGGGTTGCGGCCGAGGTAGGCCTCGATGACCTCCGGGTGGTTCGCCACCTCGTGGAAGGTGCCCTCGGTGAGCTTCTCGCCGTGGTCGAGCGCGACGACCCTGTCGGAGATTCCCTCGACGACGTGCATGTCGTGCTCGATCACGAGGATCGTGTAGCCGACTTCCGTGCGCAGACGCCCGATCAGCTCGGTTATCTCGTGCGTCTCCACGGGGTTCATGCCGGCGGCCGGTTCGTCGAGGAGGAGCAGGCGCGGTTTCGTCGCCGTCGCGCGCGCGATCTCGAGCCGGCGGCGGTTCGCGTACGACAGGCTGTAGGCCGGCTGGTTCCAGCGGTAGCCGACGAGGCGCTCGCCGAAGAACGAGAGCCGTTCCTCCGCGAGCTGCTCGATCTCTTTCTCTTCGCGGCGCATGCCGGGCGTCCGCAGGATCGAGCGGGCGACCCCGGCGTGCGTGTGCGAGTACGCCGCCGCCATGACGTTTTCCTTGACGGTCAGGTTCAGGAACAGGCGGAGTGTCTGAAAGGTGCGCGCGACGCCGCGGCCCGTGATCTGGTGCGGCTCGAGACCGAGCAGCGACTTGCCTTCGAAGCGAATCTCGCCGGCGTCCGGACGGTAGACCCCGGTGACGAGGTTGAAGAGCGTCGTCTTGCCGGCGCCGTTCGGCCCGATCACACTGACGATCTCGCCCTCGTCGACATGCAGGTCGAGGTTCTCCATCACGGTCAGGCCGCCGAATCGCTTCGAGATCCCGGTGAGCTCGAGCAGCTTCGCCATCAGACGATCTCCACGCGCGCGGCGCCGAGCAGGCCCTGCGGTCGCGCGTTCATCAGCACGATCAGGATGACGCCGATCAGGATGAGGCGCGTGATGCTCGGCTCGACGACGAGCCGGTTGTCCCACACGAACGCCGTGAGGTAGAGCGTCGGGATGAGCGCGAGCTTCTGCAGCCAACCGTGCATCAGCGTGAGACCGAGCACGACGAACACCAGCGCGATGAACGCGAGGTTGCCGATCACGCGCGGGCTCGACGGGTGGAGCACCCAGTGGTCGAGTGCGCGCCCGAGCGTGCCGCCGACGGTCGCGTCCCCGTGCACGCCGCGCGACCAGACCGACGCTGCGATCGCGTGCACCGCAAAGCCGAACGCGATCGTGCCGCCGACCACGCCGGCAAGCCACGTCCAGGGCCGGAGCTTGATCGCGAGCGCCACGATCAGCATCACGTAGAAGACGACCGTCGCATGGTCCGGCGTGCGCAGCAGCTCGAGCGAGACGTTGACGACGAGCGCGCCGAGGATCACGCCCCCGAGGCTTCCGGCACCGCCGAGGATGAGCATCGCGTAGATGATGATCAGCGTCGGGACGTCGAAGTCCGCCGCGAACACCGCCGTGTTAAGGCCCGCGAAGAGCGCGCCCGCGAGGCCCGCGATCGCCGCCCCGAACGAGAACGCGATCAGCTTCAGGCGGTTCACCGGCATCCCCATCAGCTCGGCGGCAAGCGGGTCTTCGCGAAGCGACTTCCACGCGCGACCCGTACGCGACGTGTCGACGAGATACACGGCGCCGAGCACGAGCAGGAACACGACAAGAGCCGTGTAGTAGTAGCCGTTGAGCGAGCCGATATGCAGCCCGCCGAGATTCCAGTTGTCGACGCCGGGAATGCCGTTCGGGCCGCCGGTCAGGTCATAGTGCCGGGTCAGACCGAGGAACGAGATGCGGTTGCCGTTCTGGACGACGGTGACGAAGAACTGCCCGAAGAAGAGCGTGACGATCGCGAGGTAGTCGCCGACCAGGCGCCGCGAAGGCAGGGCGACGAGCAGGCCGAGAATCGCGGTCGCGACCATCACCACGGGAATGATGAGCAGCGTGTCCCAGTGGAGGCCGAACTTCGGCGAGGCGAGCATCGCGTACCCGTACGCACCGAAGCCGTAGAACGCGACGTAGCCCAGGTCGAGCAGCCCGGCGTAGCCGACGACGATGTTCAGGCCGAGCGCGAGCAGCATGTAGAGCAACGTGTCGAAGCCGACGCGGATGACGTAGCCGTTGTTCGTGACGAGCGGCAAGAACGCCGCGAGCACCCCGAAGGCGATGTAGAACGCCGGCCGCGGCGTGCGCATCAGCTCGTGGTGCAGCCGTCCGACCAGTCCGCCGCCACGTTCGCGCCGGCCCTCGTAGGTCGCGACCCACGAGTCGACGCCGACCTTGGGCTGCCCCTCGTCGGGCCGGTCGGGGACCGGCGGGATGTCGTTGCCGCTGCTCATCAGACCTTTTGCACCGCCGCGCGCCCGAGCAACCCGCTCGGGCGGACGAGCATCACGGCGATCAGGAGCGCGAAGACGATCGCCTGCTGGAACGTCGAAGAGAGATACCCCGTCGCGAACGCCTCGGCGAGCCCGATCAGGAGGCCGCCGAGCACCGCTCCCGGCAGGTTGCCGATGCCGCCGACGACGGCGGCCGTGAAGGCGAAGAGGCCCGCCTGAAAGCCCATGTACGGAAACGCCTGCTGGTAGACGAGACCGTTGAAGACGCCTGCGGCTCCCGCGAGCGCGGAGCCGATGAAGAACGTCACGACGATCACACGGTCGACGTCGATGCCCATCATCGCCGCGGCTTCCTGGTCGAAGGACGTCGCGCGCATCGCCTTGCCGATCTGCGTGCGCTGCACGAACAGCGTGAGCAGCACCACGAGGACGATCGCGCCGACGACGACGATCACCTGTGGGAGCCCGACGTGAACCTGCCCCGGGAGGGTGAATCCCTTCGTCCAGAGGACGCTGTTCTTCCAGGCATACGTGTTGTAGCTCACCGGCTCCGCGCCGAGCACGAGCTGGGCGGCGTTCTCGAGGAAGAACGACACCCCGAGCGCGGTGATCAGCGGGGCGATGCGCGGCGCCTTGCGCAACCGCCGGTACGCGAAGCGCTCGACCATCACCCCGAGCAAGCCGCCGCCGATCATCGAGCAAATGAGCATCAGGGCGATGAGGAACGCGAGGTTGACGGTGAGCGTGTCCGGCGTGCCGAACACCGTCATCAGCCCGTAACCAATGAACGCGCCGACCATGAAAATGTCGCCGTGGGCGAAGTTCAGGAGCTTGAGGATGCCGTACACCATCGAGTAGCCGAGCGCGATCAGCGCGTACAACGAGCCGTGGGTAATCCCGGCGACGAGCTCGGTGACGAAGAGGTTCCAGTTCATCCGCAGTCCCTTAGATACAGAAAAAGAGGCGCGGCCGCATCTGCGGCCGCGCCCCC
>DATCCI010000270.1:0-5225 GCA_036511415.1 Acidimicrobiia bacterium | reverse complement strand
CTCGCGGCCGATCACGTCGGCCCGCGGCCGAGCGGCGGCGTGGGCGGTACCGGGCGCGGCGTGAAATGCCTTCACGCCCACCTCGCGTATCACCTCGCGGGCGGCGACGACCCGGTCGGTCGTTGGGTCGAGGAGAACTTGGAATGACGCGTGTGGCCGCGGTCGACATCGGGACCAACTCGACGCGCCTGCTCGTCGCCGACATCGACGGCCGCGGTCGCGACGCCAAGCTCGTGACGCTCGAGCGGCGAACGCGTATCACCCGGCTGGGCCAGGGCGTCGATCGTGACCGCGCGCTGCGTCCCGACGCGATCGAGCGCACGCTGGCGGCGCTGCGCGAATACGGCGGGGTCATATCGGATCTCGGCGTCGAGCGCGTCCGCGCGACGGCGACGAGCGCGTCACGAGACGCGAGCAATCGCGACGAGCTGTTCGACCCGGCCGAGCAGGTGCTGGGATCGCGGCCCGAGCTGCTCGCAGGAGATGCCGAGGCGCGGCTCGAGTTCCTCGGCGCGACCGCGAGCCTGAGCGAACCCGAGCCCTACCTCGTCGTCGACGTCGGCGGCGGTTCGACGGAGCTCATCGTCGGCTCCGACGAGCCGGAGGGCCTGTGCTCGATCGATATGGGTTGCGTGCGCCTGACCGAGCAGTTCCTCCATTCCGACCCGCCGACGGCCGAGGAGCTGAGCCAAGCCGTGTCGGTCGTACGCGACCATTTGGCCGATGTCGGACGCATGGTGCCGGCCGCCGCACGTGCGGCGACGCTCGTCGGCACGGCCGGCACCGTTTGGACGCTGGCTGCGATCGAGCTCGGCGTCGATGCCGCGAGGAGCGATCTCATCGACCACTTCGTGCTGACCCGAGCGGCAGCCGAGGAGGTCTTCCGGACTCTCGCGACCGAGTCCGCAGCCCGGCGGCGCCACAATCCCGGCCTCGAGCCGGGCCGGGTCGACGTCATCGTGGGCGGTGCGATCGTCGTGGTCGGCGTCATGCGCCACTGGGGTTTCGACTCGCTCCTCGTCTCCGAGGCCGACATCCTCGACGGCCTCGCCCGGGACTCGGCCTGACCCGGCCTGACCCGGCCTTCATTCGGCTCCGGCGGTGCCGATTGAACAGGTGTGAATGTCGTGGTCTTCGGACGGGCGCTGGCCGAGCTGAGTGTCGACGACGTCCGTGCGATCGCGTTCGATCTGCAAGCCGCTCGTGCGTCGACGGCCGACGAGGTCGCGGGAACCCGGGCGATGCTCTTCATCGAGCAGACACTGCGGCGCACGCACCGGTTGCACGACGCGGCGTCGGCGGCCCTCGACGTGGCCACGAATGTGCAGCAGGTCGCGGAACGAGGGCAGCTCGCCCTGCCGGACGACGACGTGACGCGCGTCGCGCGCGCCGCGGCTCAGATCGCGCGCGGCATGATCGTCGGCGACTATCCGGGAATCGACGACGCGCTGCAGGCGCTGGGCAAGGGCTGGCACCGGCTGGCCTGCCTCGCCGAGTTCCAGGCCGCGTAACCGCCCGCCCTTCAGACCAATCGCGTAAGACTGATCGCGTCGGACGAGTCGCGCTCGGTAGTCTCCGATCGTGGTTCATGCCGATCGGTTGTTGCTCGGGCCGGGGCCTTCGAATCCGTACCCCGAGGTCATGGAAGCGTTCCAACGTCCGGTGCTCGGGCACCTCGATCCCGATTTCCTGACGGTGCTCGACGAGATCGCCGACCGACTACGCCTCGTCTTTCGCACCGAGAACGCGTTGACGCTCCCGATCAGCGGCACCGGTTCGGCAGGCATGGAGGCTTGCTTCGTCAACCTGCTCGAAGCCGGTGACACGGCGATCATCGGTGTCAACGGCGTGTTCGGCGAGCGCATGTGCGAGGTCGCGCGCCGCTGCGGCGCGACGGTCGTCCGGGTCGACGCGCCGTGGGCACGCGCGATCGACCCGCAGCAGTTGCTCGACGCGCAACGCGAGCATCCGAACGCGCGCGTGCTCGCGGTCGTCCACGCGGAGACGTCGACCGGTGTCGAGAACGAGATCGCGCCGCTCGCGGCGCTGCAGCAAACCGACACGTTGCTCTTGGTCGATACGGTCACATCGCTCGGCGGCATTCCCGTCGACGTCGACGGCTGGGGGATCGACGCGGTCTACTCGGGCACGCAGAAGTGTCTCGGGGTGCCACCCGGCCTGTCACCGTTGAGCTTCTCGGCGCGCGCGGTCGAGCGGGTCCGGGGCCGGTCCCATCCTGCGCAGTCGTGGTACCTCGACCTCGGTCTCCTCGCCGACTACGTGGGTTCCGCCCGGCGCTATCACCACACCGCGCCCATCACGATGCTGTACGGACTGCACGCCGGCTTGGGCGTGCTGCTCGACGAAGGACTCGACGCGGCGCATGCCCGCCACCGCCACGCCGGCGGTCTGTTGCAGGACGCGCTGCCCGAGCTGGGATTTCGGCCCTTCGCACTCGAGCGGCCGTTGCCGCAGCTGACGTCGGTGTGGCTGCCGGACGGCGTCGACGACGCCAAGCTGCGCACCGAGCTGCGGGTGCGCTTCGGCATCGAGGTCGGCGGAGGGCTCGGCGAGCTCGCGGGCAAGGGATGGCGCATCGGGCTCATGGGTCATTCGGCGCGCGAGCGTTCCGTGATCACGCTGCTCGGCGCGTTGCGCGCGCTGTTGTAAGAGGGCCTCGGGCGAACCGCCCGGACTGGTCAACGCGACTAGGTCACGCGATCCGATGGCGCGGCGGGGTTCGGGGCGGCGGGGTCTGGGGCGGCGGGGTCTGGGGCGGCGGGAACGAACAGCTTCCGGCGGTAGAACCGGAGCTCCTCGATCGACTCGCGGATGTCGTCGAGGGCGCGGTGCTGCTCCGACTTCCCGGGCCGCTTGGCGTAGACGTCGGGATACCAGCGCCGACAGAGCTCCTTCAACGAAGAAACGTCGATGCTCCGGTAGTGCAGGTAGGTATCGAGGTCGTGCATGTAACGATCGAGGAACCGGCGGTCGGTTCCTATGCTGTTGCCGCACAGCGGGGCGAGCCCCGCGGTCGGCACGTGGCTTCGGACGTAGTCGAGGGTGCGGGCCCGGGCGGCATCGAGCCCGACGTCGGAGGCGGTGATGGCGGGGAGCAACCCGGACTTTGCGTGCATCTTGCGGACGAAGTCGTCCATCCGCTCGAGCGCGTCGGCGTCCTGGTGGATGACGATGTCGATGCCGTCGTCGACCAACCCGAGCTCGGAATCGGTGACGATGCACGCGATCTCGACGATCGTGTGGCGCTCGACATCGAGGCCCGTCATCTCGAGGTCGAGCCAGACCAGATGGTCGTCGTCCGCGCGAGCCGTCATGAGCGGCACGCTATCGGGCCGCGGACACGCTTCGTAGCAAGGGTTAGATTCGGCGACAGATGACCGCTCCCCCCGTCGTCTGGCGTCCCGACGAAGCCTTGCTGCGCGACAGCAACGTGGCTCGCTTCATGGCCGCCGAGCACGTCGCCGATTTCGCGACGCTCGTCGCACGTTCGATCGACGAGCCGGAGTGGTTCTGGGACGCGGTCGTGCGGTTCCTCGAGCTGCCGTTCGACACGCCGTACACCCGGGTGCTCGACACCTCCGCCGGGATCGAGTGGGCGACCTGGTTCGTCGGCGGCCGCACCAACGCGGCGACGATTTGCCTCGATCGCCTGCCGGCCGGCAGTCCGGCCGTGATCTGGGAGGGTGAGGACGGCGAGACGCGCACCCTGACCGGCGCCGAGTTGCGGGCGCTCACGGATCGCATCGCGTCGGGGCTGGCGGCGCGGGGGGTGACCGAGGGCGACGCCGTCGGTCTGTTCATGCCCATGGTGCCGGAGACCGTCGCCGCGCTGTTCGCAATCGCGAAGCTGGGCGCGGTCTTCCTGCCGATCTTCTCGGGATACGGCGCCGACGCCGTCGCGATCCGACTGCAAGACGCGCAGGCGGTCGCGGTCGTGACCGCCGACGGGTTCACCCGGCGCGGCAGGCTCGTGACGATGAAGGAGACCGCCGACGCGGCCGTCGCGCAGGTTCCGAGTGTGCACACCGTCGTGGTCGTCGGCGCGGCGGCTCGACGCGACTGCCCGATGCTCGCGGGGCGCGACGTGGGGCTCGACGAGCTTGCGGACGCGCCGTTCCCGGCCCGATCGGTCGACAGCGAGCATCCGCTCTTCGTCGCATACACGAGCGGTACCACCGGCCGGCCGAAGGGCGCGGTGCACGTGCACGCGGGGTTCACCGTGAAGGTCGCCGAGGAGGTCGCGTTCCAGACCGACCTGCGGCCGGGTGAGCGACTGTTCTGGCTCACCGACATCGGCTGGATCATGGGCCCGTGGGAGATAGTCGGGACGCTCGCCGCGGGCGGGACGCTCGTGATGTACGACGGCGCACCCGACTTTCCCGGCCCGGATCGACTCTGGTCGTTCGTCGAGCGACACCGCGTGAACGTCCTGGGCGTCTCGCCCACGCTGATCCGCGCCCTCATGGCGCACGGTGACGCGCCGGTCCGCGCGCACGACCTGTCGTCGCTGCGCGTGCTCGCGTCGACCGGTGAGCCGTGGAACGAGGCACCGTGGCGTTGGTACTTCGACGTCGTCGGCGGCGGTCGCTGCCCGGTCGTGAACATCTCCGGTGGCACCGAGGTCGGTGCGTGCTTCCTGTCGCCCCACGTCGTGCAGCCCTTGTCGCCGTGCTCGCTGGGCGGCCCGGCGCTCGGCATGGCGGTCGACGTGTTCGACGAGCAGGGCCGAAGCGTCCGCGGTGAGGTCGGTGAGTTGGTGTGCACGAAGCCGTGGCCGGGTATGACGCGCGGCCTGTACGGCGATCCGCAGCGCTACCTCGACACCTATTGGTCGCGCTATCCCGGCGTGTGGTGGCACGGCGACTTCGCGAGCGTGGGCGACGACGGCCAATGGTTTCTCCACGGCCGCTCCGACGACACGATCAAGGTCGCGGGGAAACGCCTCGGCCCCGCCGAGGTCGAGACGGTCGTCGTGGCACATCGAGCGGTGCTCGAGGCCGCGGCGATCGGGGTGCCCGACGAGGTGAAGGGCGAGTCGTTGTGGGTGTTCGTCGTGCCCGTGCCGGGTGTCGAACCCGACGACTCGCTGCGCGCAGAACTCGTCGCGTGTGTGGTCGACGCACTGGGACCGTCGTTCAAGCCGGCGCGGGTGTGCTTCACCAGCGCGTTGCCCAAGACGCGCAGCGCGAAGGTGTTGCGGCGGG
>DATCCI010000269.1:0-15661 GCA_036511415.1 Acidimicrobiia bacterium | reverse complement strand
ACATGCGGAGGGCTCTCATGCCGGTATCAGGTTCGATTCTCGGGAATGCGGTCCGTCGTCTCGAAGATCCCGCGCTATTGACCGGCGCGGGGAAGTACGTCGACGACCTCGTCGAGCCGGACATGGCGCACGTGGCGTTTGTGCGGTCGACCGTCGCGCACGCCAACATCGTGTCGGTTGATGTCACCGAGGCCCTCTCGATGCCAGGGGTGGTGGCCGTGTACCACGCGGGTGGCGATGACCTTGGTGTGCCATCGCTGCAGCAGTTTCCGGCGATGCCCGAGACGTTGAACCGGCCGGTGTTCGCTACCGGCAAGGTGCGATTCGTCGGCGACGTCGTCGCGGCCGTCGTCGCGGAAACCCGCGCGCAGGCGGTCGATGCTGTCGAGCGGGTCGTCGTCGAGTACGACCCGCTGCCGTCGGTCACGAACCCGCTCGACGCACTGTCTCCTGACGCGCCGCTGCTGTTCTCCGAACATGGTTCGAACGTGTGCTTCGGCTCCGCCTTCCCCGAGGAGGGCGACGCCGACCCGCTCGAAGGCGCGAAGGTCGTCGTCGAGGTAACGATGGTGAGTCAACGCCTGGCCGGCGTTCCGATGGAGACCAACGGCATCCTCGCCGTGCCGGGCGAACCCGGTCTCACGTGTTGGATCTCCCATCAAGCGCCCCACGCGTTGCATGATGCGTACGCCCCGATGCTGGGACTTGAACCAACACAGCTGCGCGTCGTGTGCCCGTGGGTCGGTGGCGGCTTCGGCCCCAAGTCGGGCCCGTATGTCGAACACCTCGCGACCGCCGCGGCCGCGTTGAAGCTCGGACGTCCGGTGAAGTGGATCGCGACCCGCTCGGAGGACATGGTGTCGCTCGTGCAGGGCCGCGACTTCGTGATGACGGCCAAGCTCGGTGTGAACGACGATGGAAAGTTCGTCGGGCTCGACGCTTCGGTCGTGGCCTCGGCCGGCGCGTACCCGGGTCTCGGCGCGATCTTGCCGACGCTCACCCAGATGATGTCGGTCGGCGTGTACGAGATCCCCAACGTGCGATTCAAGGCCACCGGCGTATTGACGAACAACACGACCATTGGGCCCTATCGCGGCGCCGGACGCCCGGAAGCGACGCAGCTCATCGAGCGAGTGATCGACGTCGCCGCCGACAAGATCGGCATGGACCCGGCCGAGATTCGCCGTGCGAACTTCATCCCGCCCGATAAGTTCCCGCTCACCACGCCGACTGGCGCGAACTACGACTCGGGCGAGTACGAAAAGTCGCTCGACGCCGCGTTGCAGGCATCCGGCTATACCGCGCTACGCGCCGAACAGTCGCAGCGCCGCGCGAACGGTGCCATCAAGCAGCTCGGGATCGGCGTGTCGACTTACGTGGAGGTCACCGCACCGGTCGGGCTCCACGTCGAGTTCGGCGCGGTCGAGATCCACGATGACGGCGCAGCCAGTGTGTACGCCGGGACAAGCGCGCACGGCCAAGGCCATCACACCGCCTTCGCCATGCTCGCGAGCGAAGTTCTCGGCATCCCGATGGACAAGATCACACTCGTCAACTCCGACACCGACCGCGTGCCCCGCGGTGCCGGCACGATGGGATCCCGGTCACTCCAAACCGCGGGTAGCGCTATCCACGTCGCGTCGAACGAAGTGCTCGCCCGTGCCCGCCAGGTCGCCAGTCACATACTCGAGGCATCCGCCGACGACATCGTCGTCGGCGGCGGCGGCCTCCACGTGGCCGGCGTACCCGCCACGGTCCTGCCATGGGCCGACCTGGCCGTCGCCTCACGCGACGCGTCCAAACTCCCCGACGGTCTCGAACCCGCCCCCCTGCGCCACGAACTCGACTTCGACGGCACCGACTCCACCTACCCATTCGGCGCGCACGTATCGGTAGTCGAGGTCGACACCGAAACGGGCCAAGTCACCATGCTCCGCCACATCGCCGTCGACGACTGCGGGCGCATCCTCAATCCCATGCTCGTCGCCGGTCAACAACACGGTGGCATAGCCCAAGGCGCCGCCCAAGCACTCTACGAGTGGATGCAATACGACAACGACGGCAACCCACTCACCGCAACACTCGTCGACTACGCCATCCCCTCGGCAGCCGAACTCTCCAACTTCGAGGTCTCGAACACCCAGACCGACAGCCCCCGCAACCCACTCGGCGCCAAAGGCATCGGCGAATCCGGCACCATCGGATCCACGCCCGCCATCCACAATGCCGTCGTCGACGCGCTCAGCCACCTCGGCATAACCCACATCGACATGCCCTGCACCTCCGAACGCGTCTGGCACTCCATCCGCGACGCGACGAAATAACACACGCCTCGGCAACACACGACTACGCACCCAAGGCACCTCGCGCCAAGGGTGTCACCGAACGCCGCGTTGTGGACGCGCCGTAACGGTGCCGCGCCGGATGAGCGAGCCGTTCGACTACTTGGTGTTGCTGTTGTGCAGCTCCGCGAACTTGGGCTCAGGCGTGTCGGGGGGGAGGTGCGGCTTGACGACCTCGTTGAACCAGGCGTCGTGCTGATCGATCGAGTCCCAGATCTCAATCACCGTGATACCACCGTCTTCCACGATGGCGTAGTGGGCAACAAAGCCGTCGGCCTGACGCTGAGATGGCATGGCTCCAGCGGCGACTTGGTCGTACACCTCTGCCGGCATGCCGGGCGCGTGATGCTGCTTGAGGACTGTCATAAGGGCCTTTCGCCGGGGACTCGGACGCCGAGACCTCGACATGCTGCCACAGGCAGGCTCTCCGCTGGGAGGCGACTGACAATCGCATCCGTCCAACCGTCCCGGTGAATCGAAGCCACGGCATCGTCTCGACATCGCTTCCGATCAGCAGCATCTCGACGTTGCCGCGGGCACGGGTGAGCCGGGTTTGAGCATCGCGAGACTGTCGCCGAAGGGACGCGTCGTGCTGACCGACCTCGTAGCGGAGATGCTGGACGTAGCCGCGCGGCGAGGCAGGGCGCACGGCCGAGTTCGCGCGCGTGCTCAAGCCGGGCGGACGTCTCTGCTCGTCGGTATGGGTCAAGCCCGAGGAAAACCCTTGGACGACGATCGCCATGCAGGCAATCGCGACCGAGGCGGTGGTGGCGCCACCCGACCCGGGCGGGCCGAATATGTATCGGTGCGCTGCCCCGGGATATGTCAGTGCTCTGTACGAGGGCGCGGTGCTGCGCGACGTTGCCGAGTGGGACGTCGACGTCGAACTCGTGACGCGATCGCCCGCGCACTATTGGGAGATGATCAGCGAGCACGTCTCGCTCGCAGTTGCGGCGCTTCAGCAGGTCGACGAACTGGCGCGGGCGCGGATTCGGGCAAACGCCATTGCGAAGGTGAGCGCGTTCGAGAAGGACGGCAAGGTCAGGGTTCCGGGAGTGGCGCGCTGCATCGTGGGAACGAAACAGGACGCGAGCGGCACGCGCCCACGCGACGTTGCGCTGTCCTCCAACGCGGGCTGACCTCGTCCTCGGATACGTCGATCAGATTGCGGTACCGGACATCGTCGATCGTTACGGCTTCGGGCGATAGCCCGACTGCCCCGCGAAAGAGGCTGGGCAACTCGTGCGCGTTTACGGCGACCAGCAAGGGTCACGCCCGATGAGCGCGACGAGCCGGTGCTGCAACGACGCATCGTCCGGGACGTGAACCGCTGGCGCGTAGTGGCCGTGGTCCACTTGCCACTTCCACCACCCAGACGGCATGGCGGAGAGCGTCTCCCATATTGCCTCGACCTCCTCGGCCTGCATTGTGGCGTCCTGTCCCGTCGCTTTCGCGAGGTCCCACCAATGCTGTGGAAGGTCGAAGCTCAACGCGGCATCCAGGTGCTCAGCAACATCAATCGCTGTGTCGGGGTCGTCGAGCACTTCCTCGACCGCGGCGCGGATCCACTGGAAAGCTCCGGCCGGGTCATCGAGTTTCGTGCGCGCCGGTGCCAGCCGGACGCCCGCTTTGTCGCGCAACGTCTCTGCCGAGTGACGGACGATGTGCGCAACGATGTCCCGAGCGAGCCACCCTGTACAGGGCGAAGGGCTTGCCCATCGTTCCGGCGGGGTCCTGTTGATCAACGCCGCGAACGCGTCGGCACGCCGCCGGTATCGGTCCGCGATCTCGTTCACTGCTACGACAGATTGCCCGCTCGGGGACGGTTATGCGAGCGCAGATCGGCTGAGATCGCCACAGATATGGCGCGCGGTCAGTCTCGGTCGTGATGACACACGGCTTCGAGCATGAGCCCGAACGGGTCGGTCCAGAAGGTCGCGAAGTATGAGGGTCCGTACTCGGGGAAGTGCCGAGGCTCGTGCACTATTGCTGAGCCGAGGTTCATCGCCAAGGCGTGGACGCTGCGCACTGTTGATCGCGTTGGGACGATGAAGGCGAGGTGCTGCAATCCCGTGCGGTGGCGGGAGTAGTCGGCGTCGTCCAGCGACGGGTAGAAGAAGAGGTATGTGCCGACCTTTCCGTTCGTGGGCCGGAATACGAACTCATCAGAGGTCGCGAGGACCGGTTCGAACCCGACGGCTGGCATGACGTTGTCGTAGTAGACCTTCGCCGCCGCAAGATCGGGAACGTTGACGCCAAGGTGTCCGAGGACCACGGATCGCCCCCCTCCTACGTGCGTGACTGGGGACACGCACCGCGCACAGCCTGCCCGATCGCGGAGCTGAGGTCTACGACGTACCCGCCACCAGATCTGCCGATCGGCGCTCGATTTGCTGAATCGGATCTGGCAATCTGGGCGCTGTGCTCGGCGTTGACTGTGCTCCAGTCTCTTGAACCGGTCGTGGCTCGTTTCGAGTGTGGCCGTGTTCGTTGCAGGCGTCGTCGTTGGCGCGGTTTTACATCGAGAGGTAACGAGCCAGCGGCGTCCGCCTGTCCGAGTCGCATTGTCTATGGACTTGTTCTCCGATGGCTTTCGCGACTCGCCGGATATGGCGGTCTACGCACGAGCCGTCGCGGCAGAACTTGAAGCGCGCTTTCATCGAGGCCGCACCACCCTGTATTTCTCGGACCTTCAGGTTACGGCGTCGCCTCCGACTTGCTTCGAGAGCAGGCAGGGTTGCGGCACGGCTGTGCACTGGCGCTTCGAACTGCAGACCCGGCGGGCGCTCGATGCACAGGTGGCAGGTGTCGCAACCGGGCGCGGGGAACTAACGATCCGGATGGTTGACGGCGTCGCAGCTTCGAAGTGTCCCCATCAACCGCTCGTGTATGGCGGCGCATCCGTAAGCGAGCCGTTCGTACCCGAGGCATTCTCCGGCGAACGCTGTCTGGGCCTCGGGCCAGTAGTCCGCAGGCTCGTTGGCGCTACCGCTCAGGAGGACACCGTCCTTTCGCCTGCGGTGCCGAGCACCGTGCGAGTGGCGCTCGCCTCCGCGGACGAAGTGTCGCTGAGCGCGTGGGCGAGCACGCATACCGGCGCAGAGCTAGCTCTGATCCTGGATGGCTGGACAATCGGTCGCATTCCCGTGCAAACCATCGTCGAGGCACGACGGGCCGACCTCACAGCCCACGAGTTCGGCGTGAACAAACCAATGGAGCTGACGTCGGTAGGCGTTCACCAGCCAATGGATGGAGCAATCGCCTTAGCCATCAACACAGCCGCACAGTCGAGCCCACTGTTTGACGACCCGGTGACATCGCCATGACGGCAGAGCACCGGCTGCCGTCTCTGTTGTTTTCACCGTTGCGTCGGCGGTCGAGCCGGACCGATACCGTGGTTCTCCCATGTCTGCACGACTGCGCCGCTGAGCGGTGCTCACCAGCCCGAGCCCGGTAGATCGCGAGCTCTACCGTTGGCAGCTCGATGCGCTCATCAGTTGGTTGCGTTGCGGCCGTCGCGGCGTGGTCGAAGCGGTCACCGGCTCGGGCAAGACCGATGTGGGGATCGCGGCAGCGTCCGACGCGTTGCGCCGGGGCCGCTTCGTGCTCGTCGTCGTTCCCTCCCGTGTGCTCATGGAGCAGTGGCATGGACGACTGACGGCTGCGATACCCGAGGCCCGGATCGGGCGGTTGGGCGATAGCGGCAAGGACGTTCCGACCTCATGTGATGTGCTCGTCGCGACTCGCCATTCGGCTGCAGCACGCACGCCGGTGCCGCCCGGCGCCGGCGGCGGGCTGCTCATCGTGGACGAATGTCACGGTCTGGGTGGTCGGACTCTGCGACGCGCGTTGCTCCCCCAGTTCACGGAACGGCTCGGCCTCACGGCAACCTTGGAACGCGGCGACGACGGTGTGACCGAGCTGCTGCTGCCCTACTTCGGGGGTATCTGTTACCGGTACGGCTTCGAGCAGGCCATCGCCGATGGCGTGTGTGCGCCCCCTCGGGTGGCGTTCGTCGGGGTGGCGCTGACGGTTGACGAACGGGCCGAGTACGCCGCGATCGAGCAACGACTTGTGAGCGCGCGTCATCATTTGCGTCTGGTGCGAGACATGCCGCTCGAGCCGTTCGGAGACTTTCTCGCCGCGGTTGCGCACCTCGCCGAGCGCGATTCCGGAGCCGACGGCCGCGCGGCCCGCGATTATCTCGACGCGTTTTCCAAGCGTCGGCAGATCGTGGCGCAGACAATCGGCAAGTACGAACTGCTCGGCAGTCTTGCCCCCGCCATCAAGGAAGCTGATGGGGCGCTGGTGTTCACAGAAACCGTGCGCGCCGCGAACCACGCAATCAACCGCCTCGATCCCCTGGTGTCGATCGATCTGATCACCGGTTCGACGGCTCGCCGTCAACGACGGGAGATTCTCGACGATCTCCGAGTCCGCAGACTCGATGCCGTCGCGGCTCCTCGGGTGCTCGATGAAGGCATCGATGTACCTGATGCCAACCTCGGAGTCGTCATGAGCGCGAGCCGGACCCGGCGCCAGATGATCCAGCGGATGGGCCGCATCCTGCGCCGGAAACAGGCCGGGGTCGCAGCCCGGTTCGTGATCATGTTCGCCAAGGACACATTGGAAGACCCCGCCAACCGCATCGAACGCGACGGGTTCCTCGACGAGATCGAACGCATCTCGGACGCGACTGCGGTCTTCGACAGCGCCCGCTTCCAGGAACTCGACTCCTTTCTCGCCGAGCCCGGCCCGGCGAGCGTCCCCGAACCCGAGCGTCTCGAACGCTATGAGCGCGCCGCGGCCGCAGCCGGAGCGAAGCCCGGCCTCGCGCTCGACGACAAGACGGCCGACGCGCTGGCCAACGCGTTAGGGGTCGAGCCGGCTTACGCGCTCCGGGTCTTTGCGCGACGACATCAATCTGGCCCGCGTGACAGGGCCGCGATCGACCGGCTCGGCGCGCGTCTTCCCGAGGCCAACGACACGACGTTGTATCTCGAGCCGGAACTCCCCAATCTGCCGCGCATCACCAAGCCGAAGACCGTGCCGAAGCGATTGTCAACCGGACAGATGGCCCTCGAGATCGCGCGCATCGGGTCCGCGTGGCGAATCAGCTGCACCGGTTGTGGCGAAGCATCACCACTCGTCGAATTCCGGTGGCAGGTCCTCGACCAAACCGTGGAGTGCCGCTGCGGTTGAACATGGGCCTGCGCCGTCCGCGCCTGAGCGCGTGCGACAGCCTATGAACGGCCGCCCCAGAGCGGAAACCTGGCGTGACGCGTTAGGGTGTCGGCAACTGACCCACTCCGGGACAGCCGCTGTCTGTTTCTGAGGGGGACTCTTGAAGTACGTCATCGAGTACGAGATTCGCACCGCGGGTCTGACTTACGAACAGAACCTCGCGAACCAGGACGCGTTGCTCAAGGCGTTCGGCACCTGGAAGCCCGAGGAAGGTCTCACGGTGCACGCGTTCGTGGCGAACATGAACAACGGCGGCTACGTATTCGTCGAGGCTAACGATCCGACCGTCGTCTCTTCGTTCGTCTCGAAGTACTTCTACTGGAACGACATCAACGTTGTGCCGGTGGTCGATGTTGCCGACAACGTGACGATCGGTACCGCGTCGCTCGCGTGGGCTCGGAAGGCATCCAAGGGCTAGCAGGCCCGCACAGAACTGCTGCGATCCGGACGGACGCGCGCCTCGGCGAGGGCCGGTCAAGGCCGGCGTCGAAGATGCCGCCCGTAGGCTTGGCCTTGAGGGGCCCAGTCCGCAGTTCACCCACGATTGGTGAAGGTCGGCCGTGTGCGGCCGGCCTTCTTCGCTGCCGTCCCTGTTGGTTTCCACGGGTGAGTCGGCGGGCCGCAGCTCTGCGCCAGCCGATGTGCGCGAGATCGGGTGTTCCGGGCGCATGGACCCTGGGTACGACGCAGACGATGAGTCCTGGCGTCTTGACGAGTCACATCGCTCGATGTCACCCAAGGAGGAGCGACAATGCGTACGACTTCAAGTCGCATCGGCTTGCTACAGCTCGTAACGATTCCCGTGAGCGACCAAGACCGGTCGGTTGCGTTCTACGAGGCGCTCGGCTTCGAGACGCGCAATGATATTCCGTGGGGCGACGGCTACCGCTGGGTCGAGGTCTATCCGCCGAACAGCCCAACAGGTCTCGCTCTGATACCAGCGGGACCTCAGGACGCCACGGGCGTACAGACCGGTGTCATCCTGAATACCGACGACATCGACGCGGCCCATGCGGAGCTGCAATCGCTTGGCGTTGACGTCGATGCCGAAGTTGCGCGTGTGGGCGCGCCAAGCGAGATTCGGATCGGCGCCGTCAAGATGGCTGGTCCGGTCCCGCCAATGTTCTACTTCCGCGATCCCGACGGCAATGCGTTGCTCGTCGTTCAGCCGGGCTAACTGCCAGCATCGAAGCCTGCGCATCGTCGCGCGGTCTTATCTGTCGAGCGCCGACCAGAGGAGCACGAGATGGTTGAATTGGATCCGGTTACGGAACTGGGGGCCTTCAGCAGTTCTGACGCGGTCTCGACAGAGTGGGCGCGAGGACGCAGGGACCTGCAGGATGCTCAGGTGTATTGGCTCACCACGGTTCGTCCGGAGGGCCGTCCGCACGTCACTCCTTTGCTTGGAGTCTGGTTCGACGGCGCGTTGTATTTCTGCACCGGCCCGAGCGAGCGCAAGGCGAAGAACCTCGACCAGAACGCTCATTGTGTTCTCACGACCGGCTGCAACGGGCTTGACGGTCTTGACGTCGTAGTCGAGGGTGACGCCGGCAAGGTCGGTGACCCGACCGAACTCGCCAGCGTCGCCGACATCTACGAGTCGAAATACGGGAGACACTTCACTGCGCCCGAGGGCACGTGGTTCGGGCTCGGTGACGCCATCCGACGCGGCGAGGCCCTCCTCTATCGGGT
Organism: Acidimicrobiia bacterium; assembly: GCA_036511415.1. GTDB lineage: Bacteria > Actinomycetota > Acidimicrobiia > IMCC26256 > PALSA-610 > PALSA-610. The sequence continues at coordinate 6,383 of DATCCI010000269.1, read as the reverse complement.
CGCTCCCTTGACCGCGTTCGGGTTCGGCAAAGGCACGCCGTACAGCCAAACCCGCTGGAGCTTTTCGTAGGCGACGCCCCCGCAGACTTCCCTCCAGACAACCGTAGCGCTTGGCCTTGAGGGGCCCGGTCCGCAGTTCACCCACGATTGGTGAAGGTCGGCCGTGTGCGGCCGGCCTGCTTCGCTGCCGTCCCTGTTGGTTTCCACGGGCGAGTCGGGCAATCTGTACGCGTTCACGATCGCAGGTCAGCGATGAATTCTGCGCGTGATTGAAGTCTGAACTGGTGCCGTCGACACCAGGAAGAGGAAGACGCCATGGGCAAGCTCATCGTGACCGAGTTCGTAACGCTGGACGGGGTGGCACAGGCCCCCGGGGGGCCCGACGAGGACGGCGACGGCGAATTCGCGTACGGCGGATGGCAGGCGCCGCTGCTCGACCGGGAGGCCGGTACGGTCCTCTTCGAGCAAGCGAGCAGCATGGACGCGCTGCTCCTCGGCCGAAGGACCTACGAAATCTTCGCCAACTACTGGCCGACTGCTCCAGAGGAGATGCCGTTCACCGGCTTGCTCAACGACGTCCCCAAGTACGTCGTAAGCCGCACGCTCGCCGGCCCTCTGGCCTGGCAGGGCTCGACCCTTGTCAACGAGGCCCTCGCCGCGGGCATCACCTCCATCAAGGAGCGCCATGATGAAGTCCACGTCATTGGCAGTCTCAACCTTGTGCAGTCACTGCTGCGTTTGGGACTCGTTGACCGGCTGCACCTTTGGCTGTACCCGCTGCTGCTCGGCAGCGGCAAGCGCGTGTTCGCCGACGGGACCGTGCCCACCGCGCTGCGCCTGACCGAATCGGTCACCTACCCCAACGGCACGCTCCAGCTCGCCTATGAGACCGCCGGAGCACCTACATACGGCGACCTCGCCTAGAGCGAGCGGGTACCGCGGCATGTCCAAGCTGATCTACATCGCGAACGTCTCCCTCGACGGCTACATCGAGGACTCGCACGGCAATTTCGATTGGACCGCGCCCGACGACGAAGTCTTCGCGTTCATCACTGACCTCATACGCTCCGCCGGCACCTACCTCTACGGCCGCCGTATGTACGAGACAATGGCCGTCTGGGAGACCGACCCCGCCTTGGCCGCGCAGTCGGAACTCATGGGCGACTTCGCCCGCGTCTGGCAGGCTGCGAACAAGGTCGTCTATTCCCCGACCCTGAATGAGGTGTCGACCGCCAAGACGCAGCTCGAGCGCAACTTCGACCCGGAAGCGATCCGTGACTTGAAAGCACCCGCGGCCAGAGATCTCACCGTGGGCGGCCCGAACCTCGCCGCGCACGCGTTCAACGCCGGGCTCGTCGATGAGTGCCAGTTGCTCATCTGTCCTGTATTCGTCGGCACGGGCAAGCCGTCGCTTCCGCGCGACATGCGCGCCAACCTCGAACTCCTCGACGAACGCCGGTTCAGCAACGGTGTTGTGTACGTCCGCTACCGCGTCGCGTCCTGACGATCCTGCGACGATCTGGTGTCGAAGGGCGATGTCGCCGTTCTCGCAGGTCAAATGCACGCCGCAGTAGTCACACGCCGCGAGCGTCACCGGTAGCCCGCGACCGGGTCGCCCTCGTGTCGCAGTACGCGGCCGCGACAACCCCCCGGCCTCGTCGTCTTCGCTGCGCAGCCGGCGACCGTGCCGCCGATATGCACGATCAGGAGCCGTGCTGAGATCGGGAGGCTGTGATGACCAAGGTAAGACCCCGCGTGATGGCACCTCGGTAGCCCGCGCGTCGACCGGCGGATGCTTCGCTGGTCCCCCAGGGGACGGGTCCGGAGGCGCGCTCGATGGTCTGCGCGTGACCTCGGCGAGTGTGCCTCCGACGACAGGCATTGCAACTCGCCTCCCGCTCGGGGAAGCTATGTTGCAGCCGCCGTGAGCAGAGATTGCGGTACGTGTCGGTTGCTATGTACCGCGGGCTCGGAGGCGACGTGCGGGGCACGCTTGGAGCAGAAGCTCGAGGCTCTACGGCGATCGACGAGGACGCGCCATCAGCGGGCGGGCCGGGTCGGTGGATGCTCGAACGTCCATGGCTGCTCTGCATCGTGCCTGTCGCGTTGTTGGTCGTCATGGCATGGCAGCACCGATGGGTTGGCGACGACGCCTTCGTATATTTTCGCGTCGTCAAGCAACTCGAGGCCGGGCATGGTCCCGTTTTCAACGTAGGGCAGCGCGTCGAGGCGACGACGAGCCCGCTCTGGCTCATGATGCTGTTCGTCGCCGATGTGATCGCCCCCCTCCGTCTCGAGTGGATCTCGGTGTTGCTCGGAATGAGCCTCGCCGCCTCGGGTCTCGTCTTTGCGCAACGTGGTGCGTGGCTCGCGCTCGGACACACCGACCGCCGCCGGCTCATCGTTCCGTTCGGCGCGCTGATCGTGGCCGCGCTCCCACCGATGTGGGACTTCTCGACCTCGGGCCTCGAAACCGGCCTTTGCTTCGCATGGCTCGGCGCCTGCTTCTGGGCGCTGGCAGTTCGATACGACCGACACCGCAGCGACCCGACGGCCGCCCGTACGCGACCACCGGCTTGGCTGTGCATTCTCATCGGGCTCGGTCCGTTGGTGCGGCCTGACTTCGCCATCTATTCGGCGACGTTCATCGTTGCGATGCTGGTCATCGATCCCGGTGAGAACTGGGCAGATCGCGCACGAGCCCTGATCGCGGTGTTCGTTGTCCCCGTCGCAAGTGAGCTGTTCCGGATGGGCTATTACGCCACGCTGGTGCCGAACACGGCGCTGGCGAAGGAGAGCGGACGCGCGTACTGGCACCAGGGTTGGGAATACCTGCGGAACTACGACCACCCGTACCGGCTCTGGTTCCCGTTGCTCGTAGTGGCGACGGTTGTCGGCGTCGAGACAAGGCTCGCACTGCGGGCGAAAGATCGCTGCTGGGTCGCGTTGGCGGGCGCGCCGGTCATCGGTGGCCTCGCGCATGCATTATGGGTAGTGCGTGTCGGCGGCGACTTCATGCACGCGCGTTTCCTGTTGCCCGCGACCTTCGCGGTGTTGCTTCCCGTGTCGGTGCTGCCGATGCGAGGCTGGCACTGGATACCTACTGTGCCGATCGTCGCTTGGGCCATCATTTGCGCGCTGTCGTTCCGCGTCGCGTTAGGAGGGCAGAACACGATCGACGATGAACGTCGCTATTGGCAGACCCAGACGGGCCACAGTTACCCGGTTGTCATGAACGACTTCCGAGCGACGGCTGGCTTCAAGAACGGAACCAGGTCACGAACCCTCCTGGCGAGCGGCGCGCATGTCGCGCTTGCTCCGGTGGTGTATCCGCCCCCTGAGCTCGCGCCGCTCGCGCCACGGGTTCACGCGCCCGTCGTCATCCAGGTTGGCACCGTGGGCGTCTCGGGCTACCGGGCGCCGCTCGACGTCGAGGTTCTCGATGCGCTCGGGCTCGCTGACCCGCTCGCATCGCGACTGCGGATTCTGAAGCGGGGCCGGCCCGGCCATGAGAAGGCCTTGCTCGGACTCTGGGTGCTCGCGCGGGTCACGAACTCGAACGACACGAGCGTCGCCGCGGCGCGACGCGCACTCGGCTGCGGCGGACTGCATGAACTGCTCGTCGCAACGACGGGACCGCTCAGCTTCACCGACGTGTTCCGCAACATGTTCGAGGCACCCCACCTCACGAGCCTGCGCTTTTCAGGTGAGGCGACCATCGACGAAGCCGCGTTTTGCAAATGACGCGACCGTGTCACCCAGGGTTCAACTCCAGGAACCTGAGATGGGACACATCGAGAAGCGAGGAACCCGCAGCTACCGCAGCCTGTTCGATTCGCGCATCTTCCCGCCGTCCGCGACAACCGCGTTGCCCGTAACGCAGCGAAGGGCGTCAAGTCCCCCAGCCTTGAGCGCAACGAGGCAACACGCTTGACCTACGAGCAGGTCGAACGGATCGCCCAAGCGATGGAGACGCCTAACGCTCTCCTCGTGCGCGTCCTCGGCACGCTCGGGGTGCGACGGGGTGAGCAGCCGGACTGCATCGCCGGCATGCCGATCTTCTCCGTCCACGCATCAAGGTCGAGCAGTCCGTCGCCGAGGTGGCGGGCAAGCGTGTCAGCGGCGACGAAGCGCCATGCTCATCGTTCGGTGTACGACTGGCCGCGTCGGTCATGCTCTCACGTCGAGAGTCGGTGGAGACGCCAGTCGCCTTCACTTGGCACGGTGGCCGTCCAGGAACGGTGCCAACTACGCTGCGACGCGTGTCGCACCAGCATTGCCCGAAACGCTGATGGACTCTCCTCAAGGGTTGTCGTCGGAGTCATTGGCGGTGGCTGACGCGAACGGCGATTCGCCGTCGTCCATCCGAGCACGCCCATATCGCTTCCTTCAGGTGGCGGTCCTCGCTGCACCTCTCGTCATGCTGGCTGTCGCCGGTTGGACGCACCGCTGGATCTTCGACGACGGGTTCATCTATCTACGCGTCGTGCGGCAAGTCCGCGTCGGACACGGCCCGGTTTTCAACACCGGGCAACGGGTCGAGGCGTTCACGAGTCCGCTGTGGGTTGCGATCCTTGCTCTCGCCGATCTCGGCACGCCGATCCGCCTGGAATGGCTCTCGGTCCTTCTCGGAATCGCCGGTTCCGTTGCGGGATCCGTTTTCGCGACCTTCGGGGCGTTGCGGCTCGCGCGCCGAGTCGCGCCCGACGAGTTCCTCCTTCCTGTGGGCGTCGTCGTCCTCCTCGCGCTCATACCGATGTGGTACTTCGAGTCTGCAGGTTTGGAGACCGGTCTTACGTTCGCGTGGCTGGGAGCGTGTTGTTGGATTCTTGCGCACTGGGCGACAGCATCGCACAGCAAGTTGTCCGCTTCGGCCGCAATCACGCTGGGTCTCGGCTGGCTGGTGCGTCCCGAACTCGTAGTGGACAGCGCAGTGTTCCTCCTCGTCGTCTCACTCGTTCAGTGGCGCGACGGGAACTGGCGACGGCGTACGGAACTTGCGTTCTGGATGCTCGCCCTTCCAGTGGCGTACGAGATCTTTCGGATGGGCTACTACGGCAGCCTGGTGGCGAACACTGCGCTCGCAAAGGAGGGTTCGCGCCTGCGGGTTGGAACTGGCTGGTCGTATTTGCTCGACTTCGTCGTGCCGTACTGGCTCTGGCTGCCCGTCGGTCTCATGATCCTCGGCGTATTCCTCCCGCTCGGCCTTCAACTCCGTCGACGAGGTGAGTCACGATCGGTGTGGGTCCTCGTCGCATTCGTCTTGGCGGCGATAGGCAATGCTGCCGCGGTCGTGAGCTTCGGCGGTGACTACATCCACGCGCGACTTCTGCTTCCGGCGTTGTTCGCTCTCTGCGCACCCGTCGCGGTCGTTCCGATAACGAAGCGTTACGCGGCCTCGCTGGCAATCCTCGGCTGGGCTCTCGTCTGCGCTATCGCCCTCCGCCCTCCCGAGATGAAGACCAGTCTCCATTACCGTGGCGGTATCCCCTACAGCTTTCCAAAGGGCTGCTGCGGCCACATCACGCTGACAGCACTCGGTTGGGGCAAAGACTCGCCGCGCCGTACCGGGTTCAATGATCCGGCGGTGTACGTCTCGAACACCAACGTGGGTTACGGCAGTTTCGATGTTCGGCCGCACGTGGCCGCTGCGCCGGGCCTTCACTTGCCTACCATCGTGACGGGCGGCATTGGTGTGCTCAGCTATGCCCTCGGGCCCCGGGTATCGATTCTCGACCTCAACGGTCTCGCCGATCCGATTGCGGCGCGTCTCAAACTCGTTCGTCGTGGCTATCCCGGGCACGAGAAACTTCTTCCCGCGCCTTGGGTTGCCGCCCTCGTCACCGCTGACGGCACAAATCCGCGTCCCGAAGACTTCCCGATCAAGCCGTCGAGGTCGACACCAACCGACTCCGATCTCCCGTTCGATGTGCAGGTCCAGTTCGCGCGCACTGCGCTGCGTTGTCACGCCATTGCCGGTATCCAACGTTCGACGCAGGGATCACTCGGCATCGGTAAGTTCATGTCCAACATCGTGCATTCCTTCGCTCAAACCAGCCTGCGCATCCCTTCGGATCCGCGAACGGCAGCGGCGAGATTCTGCCCGGCACGTTCGAGCACCCTGCCGAAAGCGGCCGCCGTCGCCGCGCAGCCGATCAAGCCCCATCTCGTTCTTTTCCTAGTCTCCGGCGTTGGTACAACGCCCGAGAGTTGTTGTTGCGCAACAACATCCGAGCGCAGCATGACGCAAGAGCGCGAACGCATCACTTGTCCTGATCGCTTGACAGCTCCGCTTTACTGGCGAAGCACTTCGGCCCGCGCACCGCCTAAGCTGAGGCAGGTTTCGGCTCCAGCGGCGATGTCGAGGCTGGTTCGGGTGTCGT
>DATCCI010000268.1:0-3911 GCA_036511415.1 Acidimicrobiia bacterium | reverse complement strand
CATGGCCGCTTCGGAGAACTTGTCGTCGGCGCGCGTCGCCCCCCGCTCGGTGATGCGGGATGCCGCCACCTCGGTGATCACGTCTTCGATCGACGCCGCCGTCGACGCGACCGCGGCCGTGCACGTGGCGTCGCCGACGGTGCGATAGCGGACGGTGGCCTCGAAGACCTCCTCGCCCTCGCCGGGCTGCAGGAACTCGGTGACCGCCATGAGCATCCCGTCGCGCCGGAAGACCTCGCGCCGGTGCGCGTAGTAGATCGACGGGAGCTCGATCTCCTCGTCGGCGATGTACTGCCAGATGTCGAGCTCGGTCCAGTTCGAGAGCGGGAACACGCGGATGTGCTCACCCTTGCGGTGCCGGCCGTTGTACAGCGACCAGATCTCGGGGCGCTGGTTCTTCGGGTCCCATTGGCCGAACTCGTCACGAAACGAGAAGAAGCGCTCCTTCGCCCGGGCCTTCTCCTCGTCGCGGCGGGCGCCACCCATCACCGCGTCGAACCCGTGCTCCTCGATCGCGTCGAGCAGCGTGGTCGTCTGCAGCCGGTTGCGCGAGGCGCGCGGTCCCGTGTCCTCGACGACGCGCCCGGCGTCGATCGACGCCTGCACCGACGCCACCACCAGATTGACGTCGAGCCTTCGGACCGAGGAGTCACGGAACTCGATGACCTCGGGGAAGTTGTGACCCGTGTCGACGTGCATGACCGGGAAGGGCAGCCGGGCCGGCCAGAACGCCTTCTTGGCGAGGTGCAGCATCACGACGCTGTCCTTGCCGCCCGAGAACAACAGCACCGGACGCTCGAACTCGGCCGCCACCTCGCGCAAGAGATGGATCGACTCGGATTCGAGCGCGTCGAGATGAGAGATCAGCCGATGCATCGTTTGCTTCCCGTCATGAGGTCAGGCCTCGGGCCACCCGTGGAGTCCGCACTCCATTTTGCCCTGTCCCGACCACCGACCGGAACGGGGGTCCTCGCCGGGGGCGACCGGACGTGTGCACGGCCAGCACCCGATCGAAGGATAACCCTGGGCCGAGAGGGGGTGTTCGAGGAGCTCGTGATCCCGTTTGTACGTGGCGATGTCGGCATCGGACCACGTCGCGAGCGGGTTCACCTTGACGATCCCGCGACCCACGTCGAGATGCACGATCGGGGCATTTGTGCGGGTCGGCGACTCGACTCGGCGCAAACCGGTCATCCACGCCTGCTTGCCTCGCAACGCGCGGGCCAACGGCTCGACCTTGCGCATCGCGCAGCACTCGTCCGGGTCGGTCTGCCACAGGTCGTCGGGCGACACGAGGGGCTGCATCACGGTGAGGTTGAGGTCGTACTGCTCACGCACGCGTTCGACGTACCAGAGCGTCTCCGCGAAGTGGTACTGCGTGTCGAGGAACACGACTTCGATGCCCGGCGCGGCCTTGGCCGCGACGTCGACGAGGACACAGTCCTGGAACGATGCGGCGAGCACGATGTCGGTGCCGTAGCGCTCCCACGCCCACTTGATCGCGCTCGACGCGGGCTTGCGCTCGAGCTCGGCCGAAACGGCCGCGAGCTCGGCGAGGTCGATGTCGACCGACGACCGCTCGATGGTTACCGAATCGAGGAGGTTCACGCGTGCCCCCGCTCGGCGCTGCTCGGCGGGATACCCGCCTCCCGACGCTCACTCATGCCTTGCCCGCTCTCGGCGCGCAGCGCCGGGCCGCTCGGGCCCCGTTCGCTGCTCGGCGGGATACCCGCCTCCCGACGCTCACTCATGTCGCGGCGCATTCGCCGTCGCCGACCTCGGCGACATAGGGACCGGTCTCGTCGTAGTCGACGTAGAACTCGGGGCCGACGTCGGGCGCGGGGAAGTGGTCGAGATCGGTGAGCGTGTCGCCGACCGTCTTGGCGCCCCCCGAACGCGACAGCCACGTCTGGAACATCTCGCCGGGTTGGCGCTCCTCGTTGAATCGTCGGACGACCCGCACCACGGCTTCCGGTGCGCTCTTCGCGGGCACCTTCGTGGCCTTCTCGCCGAACTCCACCTCGGTCTCGGCGAGGTGCCCACCGAGGAGCATCTGGTAGCCGGGCGCGGCGCGCCCGTGCGCCCGGCGCTCGAGCCCGAAGAATCCGATGTCGGAGACGTGATGCTGGCCACAGCTGTTCGTGCAGCCCGAGATGTTCACGCGCACGCCGGGAACCTCCGCGAGTCCGGCGTCCTCGAGCGCGTCGCCCACCGCGGCCGCGAGGCCGCGAGATTGTGTGACCGCGAGGTTGCAGGTGTCGGCGCCCGGGCAGGACACCACGTCTCGGGCGAGCTCGGCGCCGGCCTCCGCCATCCCGATGTCGTTCAGGCGGTCGTAGAGCGGGCGGACGTCGGCCTCGTTCAGGTCGCGCAGCGCGAGGTTCTGGCGGTTCGTGATGCGGACGTCGAGCCCGAGGTCGCGCTGGATGTCGGCGAGGGCGCGGAACTGATCCGCGGTGATGTCGCCGAGGCGTGAATACGCGACCGCGCTCACGGTGCCCCGCGCGACGCCGCGCACGACATTCGCCTCTTGCCAGCGGTCGTAAGGATTGCTCGAGAGCAGCTTGACGGGAACGTGCGCAGCCCCGACCTTGGTGGCCTCGGGCGTCCCTCCCGCCGGCGCGTCGCCGACCTCCCGAACGTGGTCCGGGATGCCCCACGGCCAGTCGCGGGCACCGCGCAGGAACTTCCGCTCGCGGAAGATGCGCTCGCGGAGCTCGTCGATGCCCATCGAGTCGACGAGCCACTTCATGCGGGCTCGGATCTTGTTGTCGCGATTGCCGTAGTGGTCGAAGGTACGCAGGCAGGAGTAGATGGTCGGCAACAGCTCTTCGCGGGGTGTGAACTCCTCGAGGGCCTGCGCCGGGTGCGGGTTCGCGCCGAGGCCACCGGCGATGAACACCCTGAAGCCGGGCTCGGTCGATCCATCGGGTCGCGTGCGCGAGGTCGCAACTACACCGACGTCGTTGAACATCGCCTGGCCGCAGTCGGTGGCGCATCCCGAGAAGTTGATCTTGAACTTCCGGGGTAGGCGCTGGCCGTACGGATGCCGGAGGAGGAAGTCGGTCGTCGCCTTCGCCCACGGCGTGATGTCGAGGACCTCCTGCGGGCATGCGCCGGCGAGATGGCAACCCATGACGTTGCGAACCGTGTCGCCGCACGCCTCACGCGAGGTCAGCCCGACCGACGCCATGAGCCGCAGTATCTCGGGCGACTGCTCGAGCGCGATGAAGTGGAACTGGACGTTCTGGCGCGTGGTGAGGTGACCCCAGCCCCGCGAGTAGTTGTCGGCGATGTACGCGAACGTGTCGAGCTGCTCGGCGGTGATGCGACCGTGCGGGATCTTGATGCGCAACATCTGCGCGCGCCCGCCCTGGCGCTGGCCGTACACGCCGTGGTTCAAGCGGAAGACGCGGAAGGTGTCCTCGTCGACCCTCCCGTCGAGGTACTCGGCGACGGTGCGTTCGAAGATGTCGAGCTCTTCGGCGATGATCGGTTCGAGCGGACGGGTCGCGAGGTCGCGGACGTCGATCGCCATGAGGCGGCTCCCTGACGGGTGGGCGGAAACGGACGGACGGGCGCGGGCCGGGTGGGCGGGGCCGTCAGCGGCAGCGACGGGAACTGAGCTCGTCGCGCACTTCGTGCGGGGTGCGGCCCATGAAAATGCTGGCCGCGCCGACCACCCGCAGAATCATGGGTTCACCTTACGCTCGTCTCGGGCAAAATGCCACCTGAATGGTCAGGAATTTCTCCGACCGCAGTGGTCGACATTCCAGCGGGTCCCATCGCACCGGATCCCATTCCACCGGATCAACGTCGGCGCAAAGTCGATATTCCGCCGGAAAGGGCACCGGTAGCCTCGGCGCCCATGCGGATGAGCTCATTGTTCTTGCGCACGCTGCGCGACGACC
>DATCCI010000267.1:0-3111 GCA_036511415.1 Acidimicrobiia bacterium | reverse complement strand
CGCTGGCGCGCGCTCAGCCCGCCGATCTTCTCCGGACTCGACGGGACCGTACGCGTGATCTGGTCGAGGCCCACCCGCCGGGCCACTTCCTCGACGAGGTCGATCTCGCGCTCGAGGTCGGGACGGAAGGTCGGAACGGTTGCCTCGCCTCCTTGCATCTCGATGCCGAGCGGCGTCAGGTAGGACGCGATCTCGTCACCGGACAGCGCGGTGCCGAGCAGCCGGTTGACCCGCTCGGTACGCACGGTGATGCGCGCTCGCGCGATGGGCTTCGGGTAGAGGTCGACGGCGCCTGCGGCCGGCACCGCCCCCGCGACGAGCGCGAGCAGCTCCATCGCCCGCACTGCGCCGCTGCCGGTGTTGTTCGGATCGACGCCGCGCTCGAAACGTGCACTCGCTTCGGAGCGCAGGCCGAGTCGCTTGGACGTGCGGGCGATGCCACTCGGTTCGAAGTACGCCGACTCGAGCAGGATCTCCGTCGTGGTCGGCGAAACCTCGCCCGCCGCTCCGCCCATGATGCCGGCGATCCCTTGCGGGGAACGCTCGGCATCGCAGATCAGGAGATCGGCGCCGGTCAGCGGGCGCTCGACGCCGTCGAGCGTCGTCAGCTTCTCGCCGTCGTGAGCGAGCCGCACGACGATGCCCCGGCCCGCGAGCCGGTCGAGGTCGAACGCATGCAAGGGGCGGCAGCGCTCGAGCATCACGTAGTTCGTGACGTCGACGACGTTGCTGATCGGCCGCATCCCGGCGAGGGTCAGCCGCCGCTGCAACCATTGGGGCGACTCGCCCATCGTGACCCGCGCCGCGGCCGCGACGAAGCGCGGGCAGCGATCGGGCGCCTCGACCACCACCCGGGCCCCCGCGATCTCGTCGACGATGGGGGCGGGCTCGTGCTCTTCGACGACGAAGGGCCGGCCGAAGTGCGCGGCGAGCTCGCGGGCCACGCCCACGATCCCCATCGCATCGGGGCGGTTCGGGGTGATCGACAGGTCGAAGACGACGTCGTCGAGGCCGAGGACCTCGCGCACGTCGGTGCCCGGCGTCGCATCGGCCGGCAACTCGAGGATGCCGGAGTGGTCGTCGCCGAGGCCCAGCTCGCGCGCCGAGCACAGCATGCCCTCCGAGACGACCCCGCGAATCTTGCGGCGCTCGATCGTGAAGTCTCCCGGCAGCACCGCGCCGACCGGGGCGAACGGCACGACCATGCCCGGTTCGATGTTCGGCGCGCCGCACACCACACGCCGCGGCCCGGAACCGAAGTCGACGTCGGCGAGCCGGATCCGATCGGCGTCGGGATGCTCGACCACGTCGAGGATCCGGGCGACGACGACGCCGTTCACATCACGGCCCGGCGCGTCGACGGCCTCGACCTCGAGTCCGAGCTGGTTCAGCGCATCGGCGATGTCGGCGACCGCGACGTCGTCGAGCGGCGTGAACTCACGAATCCATGACAGCGGAGCGCGCAAGGCCGGTCCTCAGAACTGACGGGCGAATCGCACGTCGCCGTCCCACAGGTTCTTGATGTGGTCGACGCCGTACAGGAGCTGGACGACGCGGTCGATGCCGAAGCCGAACGCGAAGCCCGTGTACACCTCGGGATCGATGCCGACGGCCGCGAACACGTTCGGGTCGACCATGCCCGCGCCGCCGAGCTCGACCCATCCGGTGCGCGAACACACGGCGCAGCCGGCGCCCCGGCAGAAGACGCACGACATCGCGAACTCGACGGATGGCTCGGTGAACGGGAAGAACGACGGGAGGAAGCGCGCCTCGATGTCCGAGCCGAACAGCGCGTGGATGAACGCCTCGACGGTGCCGAGCAGGTCGCCGAGTGTGATGCCTTCGTCGACCGCGAGTCCCTCGATCTGGTGGAACACGGGCGAGTGCCGCGCGTCGAGGGTGTCGCGGCGAAAGGCGCGCCCGGGCGCGATCACATAGATCGGCGGTCGTTGCGCCTCCATCGTTCGCACCTGCACCGGTGACGTGTGTGTGCGCAAGAGCACCGTCTCGCGTTCGCCGAGCCGAACGTAGAGCGTGTCCTGCATGGCGCGTGCCGGATGGCCGGGGGGGAAGTTGAGCGCCTCGAAGTTGTACCAGTCGAGTTCGACTTCCGGCCCCTCGGCGACCTTGTAACCGAGGCCGACGAACACGTCCTCGAGCTCGCGCCAAATCCGCGTGACCGGGTGCAGGTGGCCGCGAACATATTCACGCGGTCCGAGCGTCACGTCGAGACGGTCGCGCGTCGCCGAGAGTGCGGATGCTTGCGCGTCGAGCACCTCGAGCCGCGCCGCGTGCGCGGCTTCCAACTCCGCCCGAGCCTGCGACAGCGCCCTGCCGACCGCGGCGCGCTCGGAGCCGTCGACGCTCTTTATCGCCTCGCGAATCTGGTTCAGCGCCGACGACCGGCCGAGGAACCGGCGCTCCGCGTCGCCCAGGTCGTCGAGGGAACCCGCGCGCGCGAACGCGTCGGCGCCGTCGCGCGCGACCGACTGCGCGCGGTCGACGAGACCCGCGGCCGCGCTCATCTCGGGATCGCCCGGCTCGATGTCGCCCGGCTCGGTGTCGCCCGACGCTGGCGAGCGGCTTCGAAGAGCAGCGCCGTACCGGCCATCGCGACGTTCAGTGACTCCCCCGCCCCCATCGGGATCGTCACCGCGCCGTCGATCGGGAGGCCGGGGTCGAGACCCTGGGTCTCGTGGCCGAGCACGAACGCGGTCGGCGCGCGCAGGTCGAAGGCCTCGGGCGCCGCTCCGCCCCGGGCGGTCGCGCCCAGACGCACAACTCCCTGGGCGCCGAGCGTCTCGAGGATCTCCACTGCAGCCATACCCTCCACGATGCGAACCGCGAAACACGCGCCGGCCGAGGCGCGCACGACCTTGGGATTGTACGCATCGACCGATCCCTTCCCGAGGACGATTAATTGCGCGCCCGCAGCCGCGGCACTGCGCACGAGCGTGCCGGCGTTGCCGGGATCGCCGAGCCGGCTCGCGACCAGCGCGAGATCGACACCGTCGAAGGCCTCGACACCCAGCCGACGCATCGCGGCGAGGGCGAAGACCGGTTGTGGGTTCACGGTGTCGCCGACACGCGCGCCCGCGTACGTGTCGAGGA